>CAYGNF010000006.1:0-40218 GCA_964351245.1 uncultured Rickettsiaceae bacterium
TATATAGGAGCGCTAGGGCTTTTTGCGTTAGTGCTGATGTTAGTTAAGCTGCTGATTAGAGTTGCGAATTGTTGCTATATAAGGCTAGTAAAGTAATCACAATGTTTTTGTATAGTGCACTCAGAGCATTGCGGCGCCCGCGCCTTGCATATATATCTACCATGCAAAATAAGCCAGTGATGAGCCCTATCAAGCCATTGATTTGGTATATTTGTTAGTAATTCTTGCTCTACTAGGCCAGGTTTTGAGGCTGTAGCAAGCCCTATTCTTCTGGATACTCTAAATACATGTGTGTCTACTGGCATAGTACGAGATTTCATCCAGCAATTCAGCACCACGTTAGCGGTTTTTCTTCCTACTCCTGGCAGCTTTATGAGCTCATCAAACACAAGCGGCACCTCTCCCTTAAAATCTTCAAGAATGATTTGGGACATACTGATTACATTTCGAGATTTTGTATTGCAAAAATTTAGGCTTTTAATGTAATGTCTTAGATCCGATTGACCAAGATCAATCATTAATGCTGGAGTAAAGGCTATTTCAAAAAGAGATCTAGTGGCTTTATTTACAGCCGCATCTGTAGTTTGAGCTGATAAACTGACAGCAACAAGCAATGTAAATAAGTTGATATATTCTAATTCAGTTTTTGGCTCAGGATTACTTGCCGCAAAAATATTAAAGATAGTATTAGATTTGTCATGAAGATTGTCTAATTTTTTTGATTTGTTTGAGATGCCCATCCAGTTCTCCATATTATTATAAAAGTAATAGTCGCACAGCATACACCTGTAAATACCGAGCTAATCCTAATTATTGACGATAAATTTTCCGCTATTATAAATCCACTACTTCCTGCTATTGCTGTAATACAAAAACCTCTATCACTCAGTATAATTCCATATAATATCCCTATTATAGGCACGACAGCTACTGGAGCCCAGACTCCAGCGGCAAAGATTACAATATCTACAATTTCTTTAAATTGCATAACAGCAAAAATCGCTATACTTCCTATTAATACGCTAAGCATCTTGGTAAAATAAATCATATTATTATTATTGAGTATAGTGGCACGACCTACCCCTATTGGCTTTAGCACATCATTTACTATACTAATCGAGGCAACATTGAGATCCGAATCTGCTGTAGACATTACCGAAGCCAGTAATCCTATTGCAATTACTCCTTTCAGACCTTCTGGAATTATAGTATCTATTAAACTGGAAAGGGCAAATCGTGGCTCGATAGAAGGAACGATGATACTCGCAAGTAATCCATTCAGACTAATACATACGATAAATAATATATATATTAGAGTTTTGATATATATTGCACGCTTCACCAATCTAGTATTTTTACCCGCAATAATCCTCTGTATTAATGTAGGATAAAAACCCATAAAAGCAAAGCTCATAAATGCATATATAAAATTACTTACATCATCATTAGCGAGTACAAGAGGGTTTGAATCTATGACATAAAGAGACTGACTATGTTGTAAATAATAAACACCATATATAGATAGACCCGGAATCGCAACCAGCATTGCTACAAATTGTATAGTGTTATTAATGACAATAGACCTAAACCCACCGAAACTTGTATATGCTATGGTAATAGCGTAACTTACAGCAATACCGTAAATATAATCTATCTTGAGTATAGAGCTAAATATTATTCCACTCACACTTATTTGTGCAGACAGGTAGCCGATAGAGATAAGAGCAGCTGCAAGACCCGTGATAATTTGGGGAGTAGAGCCGTAATGCCTTCTAACGATTTCTCCAATCGTGGTAACATTTTTATAAACTGATAATTTAGGCACAAGGTAGGTTGCGATAATTAAATCTATAGGTACACTGAGAATCAAAGCGTAGGAATATCCAAGATTGCCACTATAGGCCTTTTCAGCAATTCCAAAAGTTGCTCCTCCGCCGACCGCAGAGGCGAAAATAGTGGCAGTTAAGACAAAAAGATTGCTGTTGAGATCAGAGCCTAGTGTGCCGTATTCAGATAAAGTGGTTCCTTTGTTTTTATTGTATAGGCCTACAAAGAGTGTAAAGATTAAGTATATAGCAATTATTATAATATCTATCATTATCTTATCTCTTTATCTGGAATGTTAATCATCTTGAGCAAAGCAATAGCAGGCACTATCATGATTATAGATATACCAAAAAAAATATCCCAGCTACATGTAGATACTATGTATCCTGACGCACTCGGTAATACAGCGCGGGAGAGACCCATCATTGCGGTAAAAATTGCATATTGAGTAGTTTTGAAACGCCCGCAGCACAAGCTTGTAATTAAGGCTATATAGCTAGACATTGCCATACCTCCAGTTACGCTGTCAAATATTGTAACTGTAAAAAGAGCCAAAGATGAAGGTGCGCATCTAGCAAGAATGATATAACCAATATGTGATATTGCATGTAATATTCCAAACCACTTTAATGATTGAGTTATATTATTTTGATGCATAAACTGCGAAGCTATAATTCCTCCAACTGCAGCCCCTATGATCCCGCTCAATTTTCCTGCTAATGCTATCTGATTTTCTTGAAATCCTAGATGCAGCAAATAAGGATTTATCATAGCACTTATCAAATTATCTCCTGATTTGTATAACAGCAAAAATATTAAGAGTGATGCAATGAATTTAAAATCCCCTATATTCTGGAATATATCTTTCAAGTTATATTCTGCAGACTCAGTTTTTGGGATCCGATCATAAGTTGCGCTCATATAATCAATAGCAACGACAGAACATAGAAATAATAAATACATCAGTGCAAATAACTGATACTCAATCGTAAATGAAATATATTTGGATGCATAGATTGCTAGGGGGCCGCTCACTATCATGCCCATTCTATATCCAAAAATATAAAATCCAGATGAAGCAGCAATAGAATCAGAGGGAGTATATTCGGCTCTATATGCAGAAAGAATAATATCTTGAGAAGAATTAATGACGGATAAAATCAAGCTAAATATACAAATAACTGATAAATTTTTCATCCCACTATATGCTATCATACTGCAAGTGATAAATCCTGCGCAATAAAGAATAATAAGCCATTTAATTCGGAAGTGCACATTCAAGTTGATAAAATAAGGATGCACTCTATCAAAAAAAGGTGCCCAAATAAAATTAATAGCATATGGTGCGCAAACAAGACTAAACAAACCTATAGTTTCATTAGAAAAACCTTCCTTAGACATCCAAAAATTTAAGGTGTTGGAAGTAATGAGCAACAAAAAACCACTAATAAAGCCAAAAAAAGTAATTATTAGTTTTAGAATCATGCAGAAGTTTTGTATTAGTTTTACTCTTTTGGGTATACATGAATTCTGAGCACAAAAGATCAAGCGACTAAGTAATTTACGCAAGAGAATGATCTCAAGATATCGAATCAATTCACTGAAAAATAACTTTAAGGCTCTGCAAGAGATAAGTAGCATAAACCAAAAAGTATCTAGTGGATTTAGCTAATGCTCTATTATCTATATTCAAGAGATATAGCCTCACCGGTTCCTCTTTAGGCTAGATATATACTCATGTAGGATAATCTATACAATGATTATATGACATTATCCTTTATATCACAACTCATATTATTGATTCAGCCATCAGAAACCATTAGTATGGCATATATCTCTATCAGCTATTCATTGATATACATATATTATGTTTTAATGCTATATGTTATTCATTCTATACAGACTCCTCATATATTACTGAGATTTTTGGATTATGATGATTGGTTATCTTATCCTTAAGTTTTAGAAGCTGCTTCTCTAATTTAGCCAGCGCCTTATCAAATGATGAATATGCATCATTGCATTCCGCGGCGCTTTTAATCATGACATGCCTTCCTGATCCCTCGTTAAAATGAATATCACATTTAATTAAGTGTGCATTTTTTGCATAATGTATAGTTGCCGATATTGCTTGCGATAAATATTTGTGCGCAGATTTTTTGATTTTATCTGATGAGTATTGAATTAGAGCTTGCCCTACTTCAAATTGCTTTCCCGATACTCTTACTTCCATAATATCACCTCATATAATATATTGTTAGATCTATATATAATTTCATTTACCAAAGAAAAAGCCAGCAAACATAGATGCCATAATATTTCTTGCGATAAATAATTTGCGCCTATTATAGGCGAGTAGACGCAAGTAGTAATTATATACTCTATTACTAATATATACCCTATATTGTCTAATTTCTAGATATTTTAAACAACTTATTCTGTGTCAATGAAGATAATAACAATACGATATGATGATAGCTCATCACGACACTTCATTAGAAATTGAGAGTAGCTATCAATCTTCATGTTTTGGAGGGTAATATCTATATATTTGGTCAGAGTAAAGACACACAAGGTAATAATTACATACTTATAAAGTAATTTTTTAAAAACAATATATTTGCAAAAAAAAACTATAGATGTAGAATAAGTGGATGCACCCCAACATTTAAGTTATTAAAAAATCATGACAAGAGACAACAAACAAAATTTGCACTGCTCATTTTGCGGAAAAAATCAACAAGATGTTAAGAGGTTAATAGCAGGACCCACAGTTTATATTTGCAATGAATGTGTAGATCTTTGTATTAGTATAATCAAAGAAGATAACACTATTAATATTTCAGATGGATCAAATAAAATTCCGGGCCCAAAAGAAATTTTCAAAATTTTGAATGAGTATGTAATAGGGCAAGAAAAGACAAAAAAAGTTATATCTGTTGCAGTATATAACCATTACAAGAGATTATCCCACATGGATCACAACGTGGATGATATAGAAATTTCTAAATCTAATATTTTATTAATAGGGCCCACAGGCACTGGTAAGACATTACTTGCACAAACTTTAGCAAAAATTCTGGACGTGCCTTTTACTGTAGCTGATGCTACAACTCTTACTGAGGCGGGGTATGTTGGCGAGGATGTGGAGAATATTATTTTAAGACTCCTGCAAGCATCTGATTACAATATCGAAAAGGCTCAACGTGGTATAGTATATATAGATGAAATAGATAAAATTACTAGAAAATCTGAAAATCCTTCTATCACTCGAGATGTATCAGGAGAGGGTGTACAACAAGCTTTGCTTAAAATAATGGAGGGAACGGTTGCCTCTGTGCCACCTCAGGGAGGTAGAAAACATCCACAACAAGACTTTTTGCAAGTGGATACTACAAATATTCTATTTATATGCGGAGGGGCGTTCGTAGGGCTTGAAAAACTTATACAAGCTCGTACGTCTCAGAGTTCTATTGGATTTGGCGCTCACCTCGCTTCAAAGAAATCATCACTTGATGCTAAGGACACTATGGAGCATCTTGAGGTAGAAGATTTAATCAAATTTGGCTTGATTCCAGAATTTGTTGGAAGGCTCCCAGTAGTCACTTGTTTACAGGAACTTAGCAAAGACGCATTGATTAATGTCATGACTACTCCTAAAAATGCCTTGATTAAGCAATATAAAAAACTCTTTACAATGGATGGAGTAGATCTTGAATTTACCCCAGACTCACTAAATGCCATAGCAGAAAAAGCATTAGATCGTAAGACAGGAGCAAGAGGATTGCGCTCTATTCTCGAGACTATCCTCCTTGATACAATGTTTGACATGGATAAAATCAAGAATAAGCAGATACTGATAGGACATGATGCAGTAAAACAATTCGTCCACAAAGAAGTCACTCCCAAAGAAAAGATTTACAAAAAAAGAGCTAGTTAAACATCTCTAGCTCCCAACCCAATTTTGCTCTGCAAAAAGCTAGCGTGAATCTCTCGGTCATATCGTTGATATAATCATGTATTTATAGATATAAATAATCCACTAACTTCTTTAAGGTGCCGCGCTTCTCTTCTTCTATATAATACACTTATACAAACCCCTTCCTAATAATCCTTGTTTTTGTTTAATCTACACTTTGCTATGGATAACTATATCAAATAAATACACTGGATTATTGGAATTGCTAAGATCGCTTAATTAGATGTTGGATAAATGTCACAGTACTATGTTATTAATGCAGCACTATGTATCGTTTTTGCATCGAAGGTATTTACATAGATCTCTAAGATATGCTATAACCTAATTCATGGGTACAACCTAATGTTGGTTTACTAATTGTTTAATTCATCAATGAAGGATATATTATGAAAAAATTACTTATTGCAGCTACAGCTGCTACAATCTCATCATCTGCTTTTGCTAGCGAGGGGACATTTTACTTGCGCGGTGATGTAGGCGCTTCAATGCTTCCAAAGCAAACTCAGAAAAATTTCGATACTAAATTAAAATCTTCAACTCACGTTGGAGCTTCTATTGGAGTTGGATACTATGTAATGGATAATGTGAGATCGGAGTTAGCTCTTACTCATCATTTTACACCAAAGCAAAAATGCGCAAAAGAATCTGTAAATACAGTTAAAGCTTCTCCTACCGCTACTGCATTATCTCTTAAGGGATTACTAGATGTATATGATTTTGGTATGGGTCAAGCATTCTTAGGAGCAGGCGTTGGCTTCGCTCAACTTGGCGGTAAAATGGTTACCAAGAGTGGCGGCGTTGAAAAAAACTTAAAGTGGAAAAAGAAGAATAACTTCTCTTATTTGTTAACTGCTGGCTCATGTTTTGATGTTGCTGATGGCGTAAAGCTTGATGTAGCTTATACATATTCTGATTATGGCACTATCAAAAAAGTGAAAGATATGACAGAAGCATATAAATATCACTTCAAAACTCACAATATCGCAGGTGGCGTGAGAGTTGAGCTATAAGCTTAATAATCCTTACACTAGAAATTTACTGATGTATATCTTGTAATTTCTAGAGCGTATAAAATCATACTACGATCCTAAAAAATCGTAGTATGATAATTTTCACTACTATCTTCTTCTGCTATTACCTTATCTCCTCCACATCTTTATGCTGAACAATCATATTAATATTTTAGTATACAGTCCCAGATATTATACCTGTAATCACGAAATGATC
This sequence comes from uncultured Rickettsiaceae bacterium, assembly GCA_964351245.1. Taxonomy (GTDB): domain Bacteria; phylum Pseudomonadota; class Alphaproteobacteria; order Rickettsiales; family Rickettsiaceae; genus JANRKH01. The sequence continues at coordinate 7,034 of CAYGNF010000006.1, forward strand.
TCTACTATCTCCTTGACAAAGTGTATAGTTTCTATATATTCTTGTGGTTAGTAAATATAATTGAGCGTAAAAATGTCTAGGGTCTGCGAATTAACTGGAGTTAGAGTTTTGACTGGGAATAATGTTTCACATTCACACCGTAAAACACGAAGAAGGTTTTTACCTAATTTGCAAAATATCACACTACATAGCGAAGCTTTAAACATGAACTTTAGGTTTAGCATTTGCGTAAATGCCCTCAGAACTATAGAAGTCAAAGGAGGCTTAGATAATTTTTTATTAGGCGTAAAATCCATATACTTATCTAAAAATGCATCTAATGTCAGAAAGTTAATTAAGCAAAAACAACAACAGGCCTAACATGAAAAAAGATATACATCCTAAATATAAACCATTAAAAATTAAAATAGGCGAAGACATGTTTCATACAATGTCTGCCTGTCCGCAGGATGAAATTCTTATGGATATAGATTTTCGCAAGCACCCCGCATGGACCAAAAAAGGTGTAAGTGGAGCTAGTGACTCTGATAAGAATGTCAGTGCTTTCAATAAGAGGTTTGCTGGTTTGTCTTTAGGCATATAATGCAAGTATGATTAATTGTTAGCAATAGTGCGAATGTTAGTGGATCCTTGTATTTACTACTTGCACAAATGAAAAAAACTTACTATATTACCCTCCATTATTATTAAATTTTGAGAAAAACATGTCAACTCCCACTATTCTTAAATGCGAATTAAGAGAAAAATTAGGCACTGGCTCTGCTAGAGAACTCAGAAGACAGGGTATGATTCCTGCAACAGTATATGGGGGCAACAATACCGCATTATCTATTAGTATAGTAGAAAAAGAAATTACTAAATTATATAGAAAGCATGGATTTAAATCAACTGTGATAGAGCTTGATTTAAATGGAACATCTCATAAAGTTTTGCCAAAAGCAGTAGAGCTTCACCCTATACACGAGTTAGTACGTCATGCTGATTTTGTTTTTCTTCCAGAAGCGGGGCTTCAAAAAGTAGATGTGCCAATTTCATACGAAGGCCGCGATAAGTGTATAGGGCTCAAAAGAGGTGGTTTTTTTAACATTATCCATAGAAAACTAAGCTTGACCTGCCCAGTAGATAACATACCACTAGACATTAAAATAGATGTATCTGGACTTTATATAGGATCCTCTATTAAATCCCAGTCTCTTGGGCTCCCAGAGGGTTGTTCTTATACCACATCTAAGAACTTTATACTTGCATCAATCACTGGCCGCGGAGGCAAATCTAAAGATGGAGAGTTAGATGATAACTCAGCTTCAGATAGCGCAAAGTAAAATCTGAAGTTAGGAGACTTATAATGGCGCTTAGTTTTATTGTACGTAATGTATATTATTAAGTGCAAAAAATAATACAAGTTTAATATAAAATAGTCATCTAATGAATCAGAGTTTTTTAAAAAAATATTTACCCACTATCACTATATGTTCTTTATGCCTCAATTTCGCATTATTATTTCCTGCGATACCAAAACAAGTAAAGAACATTGTTGGTAGGTGTAACCTACATGTTTACAGCTATCTATATGGTAACAGTAATAGGGATATGGTTGCTTTCCACACACAAGATTTACCAAAACTTTTATCAAAAGATAAATTTCTTGCAATTAAACAGGCGATTATCAGAGGAGATTTTGATGATATAGCCCTTGTAGTTGTAAAAAATCATAAGATTAAATGGATTGCTTCAACAAAAGAAGGAAATATTGCATGGAGAATGAAGTTCGTAATAGATCATTTGAAGATAAAAAAAATAAATTACCTACTCAATGACAATGTTTTTGTAGTGAGATATCATGATACAATAAAAAAGTTTGATAAGGACTTTGATGCTATTACTACTCCTGAATTAGTAGACATACCTGTATTTGTTTTTAATATAAACACAGACGTGCAAAAAGAATATCCAGGAAAATTTATTCCTTTTCCTGATGATTATACACTTGGATTAGAGGGTAAAGGCTATTGGGAAGGATGGGAGAATATAGCGCGCAATATTCCAAAATCATGGTCTTTATATTCTTGGGACAAGAAAGTAAATAAGATATTTTGGCGCGGCAAACTTTCAGACTGCGCATGGCCGGATTGCCAAAAATCCTCTAGATTAAAGATAGTGCAAATGACGGATACTAAAGATTTTGTTGATGCAAAATTTGCATCACTGATGGAATCAGATAAAGCGCTTTATGAAAGTATGGGATTAAGCAATAATTTTTCTAATTTTGTAAAACAATCAGATGGAGCTAAGTATAAATATCAAATTGTACTTGATGGAGTGAGCTGTACTACTCCAGGATATCTATATAGACTTTACAGCAGTTCTTTAGTTATCAAGCAAGAAACAAAAGAAGTGCAGTGGTTTTATCATGCTTTAAAGCCTGGTGTACACTATATCCCAGTAAAAGAGGATTTAAGTGATATAGAAGAAAAATATGAATGGCTTAGATCTCATGATGAGCAGGCTAAGGAAATTTTAGACAATGCTAGAAACTTTGTAAAAAAATACGCTAAAATCGAAAATATTATGTACTCATACATACCTTTATTATTAAATAAACATGCTGAATCCATTAAGTTCGATGTGGATGAGATGAATCTTTAAGTAACGCTTAGTTATGTATGCTTTCAAATGCCTTCAAGATAAAGTCCAAGGACTATATAAACAAAATTAGATTTGTGCTAGATACTCATTTTGCATTTCGCTATCAACGAAGAATTAGCATACAGACTGCACAAATCCAATTGGGGCAAACTTACTACCTCTTGCCCAACAGAGATTTGGGAGCTATTCGAAGATGATTTTTCTAGGTCTTTATTTGGATATTATTTCCGGTGTACAATTTCGTCATTTGTAAACTAAAACTTAAAGCTTTCTAAAATAGAGATAGTACTAGGTATGAATTTTAGCTATATAGCATTATTCTCAGTTATAGCTGGGGAGGTATAAACTAAATCCCATTTTTAAATTACCAGATTTGATTTTCATGGCTCACTCTTAGGGCTCTATTTATCTACACTTGCGCAATAAGGACGTTTAAATCAACAGTCTAATTTAATGGCACTTGATGTAAAACACTTCCGTAGCCAGATTCATTAGGTGACAAAACAAATCTGGCAGGACTAAATAATTAGCAGAGCGCTACATTAATTATATTAACAGAGCCGAGTCTCTCAATCGCGGTAGATATTCTTCAAAGAAGACATCCAATTCTTTCTTGATTTCTGCCTCATTCACAAGAGATTGGTTATGTTTTGATATATTAAGAGTACCACTTTTGACATCCTCTAGTACCTTTTGTTTGATAGTATCTATGTTGCTATTGCCATTAAAATATTTAAAAATTAATTTATCAATCGCACTAATTGATACTCTTTCATGCCTGAGGTTTGTTACCCAATTAGCATTACTATACTCCACTTGAGTTCTTGAGAGATTAGAAACAGTAGGTTTGTCTTTGATCTTTGTTTGGTAAAGTGGTTTATCTTTTGCAATGGATATGTGTCCAGATAGGACTAACTGCATTCCATAGGAAAGCATATCTTTCATCACATCTTCTTTTGTTGCGTATTTGAGCTTCTTAGCTGCTATTGTTGCAACCTCATCAATTGTCATGCCCACATTATTATTCTCGCACAGAGTATAAAATGCAGCCTTCATGAATTTGGATGTTGTTGACACTTTCATTTCTTTTTTACCAGAAAAATAGAATTCTACTTGTTCAAGATTATTTTCAATATCAATACTCGCCAATGGTTTTTCTGGAGAAGCGTTCAGAGAGATATAAAATTTTAGAATATCCTCTTGTTTTAAAGTCCTATTTAATTGAGCATTTTTGTTGCATAGTAAGGTTGATCTAAAGCGTCTATTAGTTATGTAGTCCATATATTGTTCTGTGCGTACAATATCCTTAATTTCTGCAAGTTTATCTGCTACAGTTTTTGTCATATTACCTAGATACATACTCGCAATAGCAGCATCTGCAAGATACTGAAGATTATACCGAGAGGCTTTTTGCATAAATTCATTAAAATAAAAAGGATGATTATCATCTTCTAGGTGATCGTGCTTTAAGTAGTAATCAGGCTGCTGGGCCAGTAAGTCAGATTCATTTTTTAATAATGTAGAATAAGGCGATTGATTATTTTCATTTGAGTCTTTGAGGAATTGTAGCAACAATCTTGCTTGAGAAACTTTCTCACTAGGATCAGCAAAATTCTGAGTATGATACAGCATCATGTCTCTAATGCTTTTTATCATGTTCCAGCCAGGTAATGTATTATAACTAATGTAAGTAATACCGTTTTCAGATAAATTATTTTGCGCAATGTCAAAAATCTTATCTTGAACTGCCGCAGGCACCCAAGAAAACACCCCATGAACTATTATGTAATCAAATTTACCCATAGATGCATCCACATCATTGATAGACATGCACTTTAGTTCTAGATTTTTGATTTTTGCCTTCTCTTTGAGTGCTAGACCCTGTTCAATCTGAACCTTAGATAAATCAATACCAATACATTTTGAATCTGGATACATATAAGCAAAAGGCAAAATATTGCCTCCAGAAGAGCATCCAAGCTCAAGGACTCTTGCATTTTTTAGAGGTGGAGTATCAAGGCCAAATAAAGAGCCTAAAGTTCTAAGATGCGATGGGGATGATACTGGATACGGATTGCTTTCATATGGTACGCTATCGTATGAGTTGATATCATTCATTTGTAACTCCTTTGTTAATTTAATATTAAAGTGATAAATACTATGCGCATTACCGCGATATAATCAAGCTTTTTTATGCAAGCATAAACTATTTATATTGATGCATAGCGCAAAACTCTATAGAGTATATTACCTACATTCTAAACAATCCCATCATTTGTAAATAATATCAAGGCATTTTGCAAGCATATATGCGCATTCTAGGGTGCAAAAAACCAAACAAGGTATTTTAAGCTTTGTGATATTGAGTATTTGCTTAGCTCTGTTAGATAATGATTGCAGAGGAATTTTGGTATGTTTTTAGCATGATACATATTTTTTAAATAGATTATATATTGCGAGCCATGATAGGCCTCAGAACAGAAATATACCAAGCAATCAAAAGTTTTGAGGTATCTAGTATTGTGTTTTGATGGTATTTTACTCATAATTATGTTAAATTGAGAAAAAATAGTATATAATTTGTACTATATGCAACATTAATTTATAGTCATTGAATTTGAATATTGTGCTAGGTTAGAGGGGGCGAAAGTCTATATCTAATAGAAGCGAGATGAGCAACGAGGCGCAAAGTTCAAAATAAGTGATATAGTAGAGATATTTGTTATGAGGTTAGGGGGATTAGCTATGCGTAAGTTTTCATTGGGTTTTTTTCGTTCTATTTTTGTCCCATTAGTATTCTTTGTAATATCTGGATGCACTTCTGATCAATGGTACAAACCTCAAAAAAAAGTTGAGATAGCAATTTTAATGCCTTTATCAGGCCCATTTGGATCTCAAGGCAAAAAATTGTCGGAGATAATTAGATATGGTGTAGAAGATAATCTCAATGGAATTATCACAAGCACTGTATATGATATTGCGACTGAAGATCTCATTGAGCAAGCTCTGTATAAAATTGGAGGCAAAAAAACTCAGTTAATATTAGGACCCCTCTTTACTCCAAGTGTGAACGCAATCGAGCATTTTGCACATAAGAATAACATCCCTATACTGACACTTTCCAATAACCCCCTTCTTGCAAAAGAAAATATGGTATATGTGTTTGGACACGCGCCATTAAAACAAACGCATCAATTAATCAAATATTTGACTAGTAATGATTATAATGATTTTATTTTGCTTTCTCCTCGTACCAAAAATTCTGAAAATTTAAAAAGAGTTATATCTGAATTATTAAAGCAAAATAATGCAAGGTTACATACGCCTTTCTTCTACGACGCTTCAGAGAGCAATACAGAAACTAGCGACATCAAGACTATGATTGCTAAAATTGCAGATAAGGTAGATGAGATACTAGAGGATGATAATAACGAAAAAAGACCAGTGATTTTAATCTCAGAAGATAATAAACAAAATTTAAGCCAAATATTTCAGGAAATTGCGATATTAAATCTTGATAAGAAAGCAGTCATTGCAGGTGATTCAAGAATTGACATAAAGTTAAATCACAATATTGAAATGATTTATGTTGGGAGTACTAGACTGCCGGAAAAAACATTGTTCACAAGGATACAAGATGAGTTAAATATAGATCAACTTGGTTATCTTGAAGCAATAGCATATGATGTAGGGGCTTTTGCTGCAGTTGCTGTAAATCAAAGCTTTGAGCGCGAGGCATTTTTAAGTAGAATCAATAGCATGCATTGGTATAAAGCTTTATCTGGAGATTTAAGATTTCAAGGCGGTATGTCCGAGAGAAGATATGGAGTAATCAAGAAAATAGGGCAAAAATATTACATACTAGAATCTTATGAAGATAGTAATTGAGATATAATAAAGAAGAAATTTAAAATATAAACCTTTATGATATTGAAAGAATATATTAAATTTAAAGTAATATAATAATTCCGCTCTATGATTATAGGATTCATCTTGATGATGCTTACATGCCTTACTTTGCTGGCTGGTATAGCATTAATGGCAACTGGTAATAGACTAAATAAAAAATACTCAAAAGCACTTATGTCTGCTAGAGTACTCCTACAATTTCTCTCTATTATTGCACTTTTTATACTTTTTGCATATAAAAAATAATTTTACCATCAATGTAATAATCACAACATGCTGTATGAACATTTATTTAGCTCAAATCAATCCTAGAGTAGGAGATTTTAAGTATAATTTTGCATTAATTCAAAAAACAATAGAGCAAAATAGTGATGCTTCTTTTATTATTTTTCCAGAATTATCGGTATGTGGATATAGTCCTCAAGATCTATCGTTACGCAAGGATTTTCAATTATTATGCGATGAATATACAAACAAAATTCTTAAACTTAGCATTGACTATAATGGAGTCATTATAGTAGGTTCAATAAGAACAAATAATGATAAGATTTATAATTCAGCCTTTGTGATGCATCAAGGGCGAATAATAAGTATTTACGATAAACTATCCTTACCTAATCATGGCGTCTTTGATGAAAAAAGAATTTTTGCTCCTGGGGCGCAAATTTCATTGATAGAGCTTAATGGCAGGAAGTTTAGCGTGATCATATGCGAAGATATGTGGAGCCCAGGAGTCAGAGAGGAATTACTCAATCTGATGCCCGATTATATATTCTGCCTTAACGCCTCGCCTTATACTAAAACAAAAGAAGTGCATAGGCGCAATATTGCAATAAATCTTGCAAAAGAGAGTAATGCATATGTGATATATGTAAATCAAGTAGGTTTACAAGATAGCGTGCTTTACGACGGAGCATCTTTTGCTCTGAGTCCAGAGGGGGATGTAATATATCAGGCTCCTAAGTTTGTAGAGTCACTAGGCTATTTCAATATTAGTAATAATACTACCTCAAAGAATGTTGCCCCGCATAATATTATTCAAGATATATACAAAGGCCTTGTGTTTGCTTTACAAGATTATATAGCAAAAAGCAATATGCAAGAAGTGATCATTGGATTCTCAAGTGGTATAGATTCATCCCTTACTGCTATTCTTGCATTTGATGCTATAGGTTCAGATAAGGTCCATCTATATGGAATCCCAACTTCGAATAATTCTCAAGATACTCTCAATGATGCTGAGGAGTTTTGCATCAAAAATCACACGAATATGCAGATTATTGACATAGATAAACTATATGATTCTTTTGCAGCTCTCATAAAACTTACAGAAGAAGATGAAATAGCTACGCAAAACCTCCAATCGCGCATTAGGGGCACAATATTAATGGGACTCTCTAATCAAAAAAAATATCTTCTATTGTCTACAGGCAATAAATCTGAACTTGCAGTGGGATATAGCACTCTTTATGGAGATATGAATGGTGGGTATAATTTATTAAAAGATGTATATAAAACTGAAGTATACCAACTAGCAAAGTGGCGTAATAATAATATTCCAACATTTTCCCAGCACAAAATATCTGCTCCTATACCAGATAATATCATCACCAAAGAACCTTCTGCTGAACTTGCGCAAGGTCAAAAAGACTCCGATACACTGCCGCCCTACGACATCTTAGATAAAATTTTACAATATTATATCGAAGACTCTAAATCTTGTGAGCAGATCAAGAATCTAGGATTTGATGCTGAAATGGTTGATTATATAGCAAATTTGGTTAGAATAGGGCAATTTAAAAGATATCAATCTACTATGGGGCCAAAAATCTCAGATATGAGTTTTGATCTAGACTGGAGATATCCAATAATGAATTTTTTTGATACAAAGATATGAAAATAAGAACAAGATTTGCCCCTTCGCCAACGGGTATGATGCATGTAGGCAATGCAAGAACTGCTCTAGTGAATAAATTATTTGCAATGAAAGAGGGTGGTGATTTCATTTTGAGAATAGACGACACAGATACGAATCGCTCTACTAAGGAATTTGAAAATAACATAATACAAGACTTAAAGTGGCTGGGCCTTGATTGGCATGAGATTTACTTTCAATCACATAGACTGCAAAAATATCAAAATGCTATGCATGAATTGATTGCTTCAGGAAGATTATATGAATGTTACGAAACTCCAGTAGAACTAGAAATAAAAAGAAAGTCCCTGCTTGCAAACAGCAAACCTCCGATATACGACAGATCATCTCTAAATCTTACTGAAGAAAAAAAACAAGAATATAGAGCATCAGGACGAAATCCCCATTATAGATTCAAGCTAGACGGAGCTCTTGTAGAATGGAAAGATATGATCAAGGGATCTATGTATTTTGAAGTAGCAAATATCTCAGATCCAATCGTGATAAAAGAGGATGGTAGTATGACCTACATGCTTTGTACTTGTGTAGATGATTTGGATCTACAAATTAGCCATGTGATTAGAGGGGAGGACCATGTATCTAATACTGCAATCCAAATTCAAGTAATGAGCGCGCTAGATGCTAAACCACCTGCATTTGGGCATCTGAGCTTAATTAAATCCCAGAATGATAAAATCTCTAAAAGAGTGGGTGGGTTTGATATTGCGTCTCTTCGTAATAATGTACATCTTGAACCAATGTCTATTAATAGCTTGCTTGCAAATATAGGCACGAAGAACCCTATTGCGCCCTATAATAATTTAGCAAATTTAGTCCATAATTTTGACATTAGTAATTTTGGACTAAGTCCCACGAATTACTCTGTACAAGACCTAGAAAAAATTAACCACAAAATTCTATTAACAATGAGTTATGAGGATATAAAGCCAAGGTTACTGGAAATGGGCGCGCTATATATTACTGAGAAGTTCTGGAATGTAGCAAAGCCCAATCTTCACACTCTCAATGATTTAAAGCTTTGGTGGGATATATGTTATAATTATAAGCCACCCGAACCTATTGAAGACGGCCAAGAGGTATTAAAGGTAGCAAAAAATCTACTCCTGGATATGGAGTTAAATGCAGATAGCTGGGTAGAATGGACGAAGCAAATAAAAGCCCAAGTTGGCAAAACTGGCAGAAGTATTTTTATGCCACTCAGACTTGCTATTACCGGAATTGATCACGGTCCAGAATTGTCGGATTTAATTATGATGATCGATAAAGATGAAGTGATCAAACGGCTAGATTCTGCCATAAAAAAATCAACAGCATGAAAAAAATCTTTGTGCCGTTTATAGTATTAATTACTGTATTTTCTACCGTTTTTATAATACTTTATGACGATATTTATACAGATGTAGGTATTCAAACATTATATCCAGTGCCTCAGGAGATATCTGCGGAGCTACAGAACAATGAAGACATATATATAATTCATTTTTTTGCATCTTGGTGTGATATGTGCTCTAAAGATCTTAAGTATATAGAAATGATCAAAAATAGACTAAATATACCTATATATGGTATACTGATTAATGATACACCTCAGCACTTGAGTAAGAAAATAGGAAGCTATACAACATTATTTACAAAGCTATATTTCTCTTTTCCGGTTAATAAACTTATTAATCTCGATATTGATAGAATTCCAAGAATAATGATTATTTATAAAAATAATATTGTATATGACCACGCTGGATCAATAAATGAGAGGATAGTACGTAGAAAAATTATCCCTCTTCTTGAACGCTCTGCAAATGCATTAAATAAGGAAGAAATAAGCAATGAATAACAAGATACAACGTAATTTAATTATTACATTAATGATAAGCTTTATAGCATGCTTATACTCAGCTCCTAACTTTTTTGAAGTTACTCATTATAGCTCTATATTGCCTGCAAAATCTGTAAATCTTGGGCTCGATTTAAAGGGTGGATCTCACCTCTTATTGAAAGTAGATAGTCAGAAATATATGGAAGATCAGCTTGAAATATTTAGTGATACATTAAGGAAAGAACTTCGAGGCAAAAAAATTGGCTATAAAAATCTTAGGGTGTTAGATGGGCAATTAGAGATAGTTGTTAGAAAAAAGGAAGATATAGATCAGGTGATCAAATTTGCATCTTCTATAGATCGGGCCATTAACACTTCAAGCAAAGAAGATAAAATATTGATTCAATATAACGACTCCAAATATGCATCTGTAAAAGATTCGCTATTTGATCAATCTATTGAGATTATTAGAATGAGAGTCGATAGCGCAGGAACTAAAGAGCCTATAATCCAAAAACAAGGTGATAATTACATTGTATTGCAAGTGCCTGGCGAAGATAATCCTGAACATTTAAAGAAAATTCTTGGTCAAACAGCTAAACTTTCGTTTCATTTGGTTTTGGATAATGATTTAGGTGTAGAGGTATCTGAAGTGATGATTATACGGGATGAAGAGATAGAACACCAAACATATTGCATCAAAAAACCCATTATCACTGGAGATATGCTAACAAGCGCCTCAGCTACTTTTGATAATATGTCAAATCCAGCTGTGAGCTTTTCTTTAAATACCATTGGTAGTAAATTATTTGGAGAAGCAACTAAAAATAATAGTGGCAAAAGAATTGCGATTATTTTAGATAACAAGGTGTTAAGTGCTCCTATGATCAATCAACCAATTTTGCAGGGAAGTGGAATTATTACCGGCAATTTTTCTCTCTCAAGCGCAGAAGACTTAGCATTAATGTTAAGAGCAGGGGCTCTACCTGCGCCTCTTGAAATAGTGGAAGAAAAAGTAATTGGCGCAAGTCTGGGCTCGGATTCAGTAAAAGCAGGTAAAAAAGCTGGAATAATAGGTTTAATAGGAGTGGCTATATTTATGATGCTGAGTTATGGTATACTCGGATTATTCGCTAATATCGCTTTAGTACTTAGTCTTCTATATATTATTGCTGTACTTTCAGCAATACAGGCTACTCTAACATTGCCTGGCATAGCGGGTATAATTCTAACAATAGGAATGGCCGTAGATGCTAATGTTCTGATATATGAGAGAATCAGAGAAGAATCTCGCAAGAAAGTTTCAATAGCATATTCAGTAGATCAAGGATTTAGCGCAGCATTCGCGACTATTGCAGATTCAAATATTACTACATTAATTTCAGCATCTTTATTATATATTTTTGGCACTGGTGCAGTTAGGGGTTTTGCTGTAAGCTTATCAATTGGTATAATATCATCTATGTTTACGGCCATTATTGTTACAAGGCTTCTTATTGACGCTTGGATAAAATTTTATAAACCCAAATCTCTTGGCATATAAATAAAATATGAAGTCACATTTACCTAGTCTAAGTACCATAGATATAAGCCCACAACTCGACGATGATACTAATATTATCACCGCTTATACTGAAAATTCTATAAGTATAATAAGTCAAAAGATTACCTCTAATTGCATACTATCAAAACAAGAATTACATTTCTTTGATTCGATAAGCGATGTTGTGGATAAGGCGGGCAAAATTATTGCAGAAAATTCGAATAGTGTAATAATATATGGTACGAATAATTTGAGAAATGCAGACTATATTGAAGAAAAAGCATCTTCTGCAAATATAAATATAGAATTTATGGCATTAGCATCTGCTATCAGAACATATAATATTTTATTGCAAGATGGAAGAGATGTACATACTTTTTTTGAATTAAATAGTATCGATGAAAATGTTTTTTAGGTTACTTAATCCATATTTTTTTGGCAAATTATCCGCGCTGACTAAAAATTATATCGGAGTAGTCTCTTGCATGCTTTTTGGACTCGGGATGTATTTCGTATTTACATCTCCAGAAGATTATCAGCAAAGAATCATGGTAAAAGTGATGTATATTCATGTCCCCATGGCATGGCTCAGTCTTATGATATTTACTATAATGGGATTATGCGCAATCTCTTGCTTGATATGGCATACAAAATTCACCTTCTTTATAATGATTGCAAGCGCGCCCATAGGCACTACTTTTGCCATACTTACCTTACTGACTGGAATGATATGGGGCAAACCCATATGGGGCGCATGGTGGGTATGGGATGCTCGTCTAACTTCTATGTTGATTTTATTTATTTTCTATATCATAGTAATGGTAATTTCTAGTAGTAATTCTGATATATATAAAGTTGAAAAACCATCATGTGTAGTTGCTATTTTGGGAATGATCAATGTCCCTATTGTTAAATTTTCTGTAGATTTATGGAGTAGTTTACATCAACCCTCAAGTATTTTGACATCTAGTGGGCCCCGTATTGATTATGTTATGATATTACCCTTGCTGACTATGTTTTTAGCAAATTTATGTTTATATATATTTTTATTGATGGTTAGGGTAGAGACATTACTCAATAAACATGTATCGAAGTAAATAATAACAAAGTATAATTAATAAATTATTAGAATAATGAGCTACGTAGTTACAGATCCATGTATTAAATGTAAATATACTACTTGCGTTGAAGTATGTCCAGTAGATTGCTTCAAAGAAGATGAGATGATGCTCATCATTGATCCTGATGAATGTATAGATTGCGGAGTATGTGTAGATGAATGCCCAGTAGAAGCAATAAAACCAGAATCTGATGAATTACTTTTTTGGCTTGAATATGCACGCAAGAAGAGCCCAGACTTACCCCATCTGACTCAGATCAAAGATCCATTAAAAGATGCAGACCTCTTCAAGGAAGAAAAAGACAAGTTTCAAAAATATATCAAATAAGTACTAGTAGCTTATTGCCTGGCTCTTTCTACTGCATTTAATATCAATTCTTGAGCCTTTTTGGTATTATCCCATCCTAGAATCTTTACCCATTTATCTTGCTCTAAATCTTTATATCTCTCAAAAAAATGGACTATTTTTTTCAATAAATAAGGGTTTAGGTCATTATAGTCATTCATCCCATCCATTGCAGGGTCTATTTTTTTGATAGGAACAGCTAGAATTTTTTCATCCTCTCCAGATTCATCTTGCATCATCAGTACTCCTATTGGTCTGCATTTTATCACAGAGCCAGGCATTGCAGGTCCTGAGCTAATGACTAGTACATCAATTGGATCTCCGTCTCCTCCTAATGTATTAGGAATGAATCCGTAATTACAAGGGTAAGACATAGCCACTTGAATAAATCTATCAACGAATATCGCGCCGGTTTCTTTGTCAAATTCATATTTAACTGGGTCGCTATTCATTGGAATTTCTATTATTACATTCATCTCTTCTGGTATTTTTGCTCCAGCTCCAATCTTTTTTATATCCATCATTTCCTCTACTAACTTATATTATATAGACAAATATTCCTGCCTTAGTAGCTCTTGAGATTATATCTTCACTACTGAGTAATATCACATTTTTATCTATCGCTAAGCCCTTTATATTACTTTTTTGCATATTATCAATAGTTTTGGGGCCTATAGTAGGCATATCTATTCGAGTATCCTGATTTTTTTTAGGCATCTTAACTATAATTGCATCTTTTTGAAAATAATTTTTGGACCTTATAATCATCTCATCTGTCCCTTCAGCAGCTTCAACCGCAATAATACGCCTTTCCGAGATGATGACGGCTTGGCCTATATCAAGAGAGCTCATTGTAGCAAGTGCAAGAGATGCTATTTCAATATTTATGAGATCTTCGCTTGAAGGATGAACTGGAGTTAATGATCCAGAGCCCAATTCTATTGCCTCCATCATCGCAGAAGGAGATAATATTTTGAGCCCCTTTGTTTCAAAAAAATCTATTATTACTTTCAATAGTTTATCGTCACATAAAAATTTTTCAGCTCGAATGCGCCATAAAAGCTTTATACCCTCTTGGTCTGGGACAAGAGCCGCCATGTTAGGTCTTGTAATATTGCCGGCAAAAACTATATGAGTAATTTTATGATCATTACAAAATTCTATCGCTTTTCCTACTTTTGCTATATCTAGCTCTATGGAATGTGGATACAGACAAAGATCAAGATCATGATTATTTCTCAGGCCAATTACAGTATAAAAAAAATTGAGACTCTTTAGTTTCATAAGAATCTCTTCAGGTAATTGCCCTCTACCCGCAATCAGGCAAACTCTCATACTGCAATATCCTCTTAAGTGTTATTGGTATCTCGTATCTGTCTACTTCTCATTGTAAGAGATCTTTTGCTTTTTGTAGATATAAAATCAAGTAGTTGTTTTACGAATCTATTACTACCATAATTTTTGTTAGCTTCTGATATCGCATCATCTAATACTCTATCACTGAAGAAGAGTAATTTAAATACTTGTTGGAGGGCCAATATATCATCTTTAGCTACGCCTCTTCTTTTTAAACCAAGTATATTGATTCCATTTATTCCTCCTCTTTCTGAAGATACGCTTGCAAAAGGCGCTATGTCTCTTTCTATGCCGCAACATCCTCCTATCATTGCCTGATCTCCTATTCTAGCAAATTGATGTACTGCGCTTAATCCACCAATAACAACATGATCGCCTACTACCACATGACCTGCGACAGTTACAAGATTGGCAAAAATCACGTTATTTCCTATGATACAATCATGCGCGATATGAACTCCTACCATCAAAAGATTATTATTACCAATTTTAGTGATCATGCCACCCCCTTCAGTACCGGGGTGTATTGTGACATATTCTCTGATACTGTTACTATGGCCTATCTCTATGGATGATTCTTCGCCTTTATATTTAAGATCCTGCGTATTGTGACCAATAGAAGCAAAAGGAAATATCTGACAATTTGATCCAATTTTTGTCTTACCAGTAATCACTACATGAGAATGAATAATTACCCCATCTCCTATCTCTACTTTATCGCCTATAAAACAAAAAGGCCCTATTGCTACATTATTGCCAATTTTAGCATTCGGGCTTACCACGGCAGATTGATGTATCATTTTATTCCTTATCCTTAATCATTGCCATTAAGGTGCATTCTGATGCCACGGATCCATCGACTTCTGCTTTTGCAGCAAATTTCCAAACATTGCCTCTATTTTGCACAATAGTACTATGTAATTCTAATACATCTCCTGGTTTTACTATTTTTCTAAACTTAGCATTTGCTATAGACATTAAAATCACTTGCTTTTCTTCTTGGCTGGCTTTAAGCATATAACTCACTAACAAGGCTGAAACTTGAGCAAGGGCTTCTATTATTAATACACCTGGCATTACAGGATTTCCAGGAAAATGTCCGGCAAAATACGGTTCATTTATAGTAACATTTTTTAACCCTAATATAGACTCTCCTTCTTTTAAGGCAGAGATTTTATCTACAAGCAAAAACGGGTAACGGTGTGGAATCATTTTCATAATTTGATCAATATCAATTATCATCTTTACGCTCTTTTTTTATCATATTTTTTATTAAGATTGTTTGTCTATGCCAATCTTTTATCGGAACACTCGGTAAGCCCCCCACCGCCATGCCTGCTTGATTAATATCTGATATTACCCCAGATTTACCTGCAATTTGTACCATATTTGCTATGTTGAGATGCCCAGATATTCCAGCTTGCCCCCCAACTACAACATAATCTCCAAGCTTTGTGCTACCGGCTATTCCAACCTGAGATACGATAATACATCCTTTGCCAATCTCAACATTATGCCCAATTTGCACTAAATTATCTATGATCGTATTACTTCCTACTATGGTATCTTTGACAGAGCCTCGATCTATCGTAGAATTAGCCCCTATTTCTACATAATCTCCTATCACGACTTTACCTATATGTAAAATTTTATGATGAGAACCTCCGTAAGTAACAAAACCAAATCCATCAGTACCTATACGCACCCCTGGATGAATTACGCAATTATTTCCTATATAGGCGTAGGCAATATATGCATTTGCTCCAATTTTTGAATTTGCTCCAATTTTCACTCCGTGCTTAATGACCGCTCCAGATTCTATAATACATCCATCTCCTAACACCGCATTATCTTCAATGATCACATTCATGCCAATTTTCACATTACATCCAATATGCGCATTATCAGAAATGGGCTTACTCAATATAATTTCTTTTTCAGAAAATAGTAAGTTTAAGGCCTTAGAATATGAATAATAAGGATCATCAGATATCATTTGAATCATATCGGGCGCTAGATCTTGAACATCCCGAATAATGCATGCTGAAGATCTAGAATTCTGTAAAAATGAGTGATATTTTTTGTTATGTACTAGACTTAAATCCCCAGCCCCTCCTTCTTCTACGCTCTTAATATCACTGATTATGCAAGTACTTGCTCTATTTTTCATTGCCTCAGGTATTGTAGCCCCTATTTTCTCGGCTAATTCAAGTGCGGATTTACCGCCATGATAATTAAAAAAAGATCTATTGTGCATGAGATATAAATTTGCTAATCGAGAGCAAGATTATCACAAAACTATTTTTTTGCAATATGTTCTCACATGATTTCTTAGGTTCTAGATATGTAAGTTTTATAGTTTATGGCGCGCCCTAAAGGATTCGAACCTCTGACCCACAGATTAGAAATCTGTTGCTCTATCCAGCTGAGCTAAGGGCGCTCATTTATTAGAGTTTGCACAAGCTTTGTGCGGCATATTATCCCGCAAAGCGTATGAAGATTTGTATTATACAGCCCGCTAAAGAAAAAGCAAGTAATTATACAATTAATTGGATAGGATTAGGCATTCGTGCTAGGAGGGGCATAAGCTATCCCAACATATCTCTTTGCAGGCTAATTATAAAATATGCATGTAAAACAAAACATAATATACGTTTGGTAGATTATTTTCCTTTGATTATCTAATTTATAGCAATGAAAAACTGTTTGACAGGCTCACTTATCGCTTGAATAAATAGTATTTTTTGATTAATGTAATGCGCACAACATAAGATCATACCAAATTGAAAGAAGACACCATATCAGGTATATTGCCTGTGAATATAGCAGAGGAGATGAAACGCTCATACCTGGATTACGCTATGAGCGTTATCGTCAGTAGAGCTATTCCAGATGTAAGAGATGGGCTAAAGCCTGTACATAGGCGTATTCTATATGCAATGTACGAGTCGGGATATCATTACAATAAACAATATCGAAAATCTGCAAGAATAGTCGGGGAAGTTATAGGTAAATACCACCCTCATGGAGATTCGGCTGTATATGATTCATTAGTGCGGATGGCCCAAGATTTTTCTCTCAGAGTGATGTTAATAGATGGTCAGGGTAACTTCGGTTCTATAGACGGAGATTCTCCAGCTGCTATGAGGTATACCGAATCAAGATTAGCCAAAATTTCTCATAGTATACTTGAGGATATGGATAAAGAGACGGTAGATTTTGTTCCAAACTATGATGGGTCTGAGAGTGAGCCCAAGGTACTGCCTTCAAGATTTCCAAATCTTCTTGTAAATGGCACTGGGGGTATAGCAGTGGGAATGGCCACCAATATTCCTCCTCATAATTTAGGGGAAATCATAGATGCATGCTGCCTCCTAATCGAGCAACCAGATGCAGGTCCTCTAGAGCTTATGCAATTTATCAAAGGTCCAGATTTTCCTACTGGAGCTTCTATAATGGGATTTGCTGGAATTAAGTCAGCATACCAAACTGGTCGTGGTATCGTTATAGTAAGAGGTAAGGCTCATATTGAAGATATTAAATCAGGCAAACAATCTATCATTATCACCGAAATACCTTACATGGTAAATAAAGCAAAGCTTATTGAAAAAATAGCAGAGCTTGTGAATGAAAAAAAGATAGAAGGCATTACTGATATCAGAGATGAAACTGATAGAACAGGAATAAGGGTAGTCATAGAGACAAAAAAAGATGCATCAGCAGAAGTGATACTAAATCAGATATACCAATATTCTCAGCTACAAAATTCATTTGGCATTACCATGCTGGCACTTGATGGCGGTATGCCAAAAGTGATGAATCTTTCAGAAGTATTGAATGCATTTCTTCAATTTAGAGAAGAGGTAGTAACAAAACGCACTATTTATCTTTTAAACAAAGCAAGAGATAGATCTCATATTTTAGTAGGATTAATTATTGCAGTTAATAATATTGATGAAGTCATTAGGCTGATTAAATCTTCATCTGATCCTCAAGATGCAAAAAGAAGACTCATGCAAACAAAGTGGGATGTTGAAGATATTGCGCCTTTAATTATGCTTGTAGACGATAAATCATCCCTCATTGATGCCCATTACTGCTATCTTTCCGAAGTGCAAACTAAGTCCATTTTAGAAATGCGCCTACAAAGACTTACTGCAATGGAGAAGGGCAAAATAGAAGAAGATCTAATGGAGCTCAAAAGGCAAATATCAGAGCATCTACTAGTACTTTCTTCAAGAGAAAGATTGCTGCAAATCATTAGGGATGAACTTTTAGAAGTAAAACAGTTATTTGCGACTCCAAGAATTACATCAATTGAAGAAAGTGATTTTGATCAAGATATAGAGGATCTAATACAACGAGAAGAGATGGTCGTAACAGTGACTCATGGCGGCTATATTAAAAGAGTGCCACTGACAAGCTATAGAGCACAAAAGCGTGGAGGTAAGGGCAGGTCTGCGGCCAATATGCATGATGACGATTTTATTACTCAGATTTTTGTAGGTAGCACCCATACTCCGATGCTCTTTTTCTCAAATTTAGGCCAGGTATATAGTCTTAAATTATACAAATTACCTATAGGAAGTCTGCAAAGTAAAGGTAGGCCTATTGTAAATCTTTTGAAGCTTAGCCAAGATGAGATCATTACTAACATAATGCCTATGCCAGAAAATGATCACGAGTGGGATGATTATAATATTATGTTTGCGACGAAATTTGGTAATGTAAGAAAAAACGACTTATCAGATTTTAAAAAAATTCAGTCCAATGGTAAAATCGCGATTAGACTAGACGATGGTGATAGTCTTGTTGGGGTAATGGTTTGTAATGAAGATGACCATATCTTGCTAGCTACTAAGCAAGGCAAAGCTCTGCGATTCAGGTCACAAGCAGTAAGAGTCTTTAAAAGCAGAACTTCCGACGGAGTAAGGGGTATTAAGCTCACAAAAGACGATATTGTTATCAGTATGGCGGTTTTACGGGATTCTTCTTGTGGATACGAAGAAAAGCAGGCCTATTTATCAATACCAGTAGAAAAGCGTATTGATCTTGCTCGTGGTACTATAGAAGCAGCAACTCTCAAATCAGAGACAGACTCTAATCTCGATATTCAGCAGCTGGACAACCTCTCTGGCTCTGAAGAATTTATTCTCACTATTTCAGAAAAAGGTATAGGAAAAATCAGCTCAGCGTATGAATACAGGATCACTGATAGAGGTGGTAGCGGTATTAGTAACATGAATATTAACAGTAAAACGGGACTCGTTGTAGCGTCAATGCCAGCTACCTTAGATCAGGAGATTATACTCATTACTAACACAGGCAAACTCATTAGATGCCCATTAAGCTCGGTGAGAATTACTGGTAGAAGCACAAGTGGAGTGATACTTTTTAAAACAGCTCCGGATGAAATAGTTGTTTCTGTATCATTGATTCAAAATACCGCAGAAGATGTGGATGATGATGAGTCTTTACTTCCTGAAGATGAAAATGCTATGTCTCAGGAGTAAAATAGAATATAGTCAATGACGGGCTACATCTACTGCGCTAATATATTACCTCACTATCTCTTGAGATGTAGAAATACTCAATGATAGGAGTGTGTGATATAGTTTGTTAGTTTTGATAAATTTATGGTCAAATTTTATTTTAGACTAGAAAATTCAAGTACATTTCGTTAGAATTACGACTCAAACTTAACTCATATAAATACAGATTCACCATGGATAAGAATGCGTATATTAATATTATAGCAAAAAAATTGACAGAACTGAGTATTGAAGCAGAAAAACTTTCTAATAAAATGCATCAATATATACATTCTCAATCTGCATCCTCAATATCTAATGATCATTTTATTCATCTTTTTACAGTTTTTGTATTATCGAGCATAGTAGGATATTTCGTAGTCTGGAGGGTGACGCCAGCACTACATACTCCGCTTATGTCAATCACTAATGCAATTTCTGGTATCGTAATAATCGGAGCCTTGCTTGTTGTAGGCAATGAAGATTTTAGTCTCTCATCTTTCCTTAGTATGTTAGCTATATTTTTGGCAAGTGTGAATATTTTTGGCGGGTTTGTAGTAACTCAGCGCATGCTGTCTATGTTTGAGAGGAAGTAAGCATGAAATATTTCTCAGAATATACTTATCTACTTTCGGCTCTTTGTTTCATATGGAGCTTAAAGGGACTTTCGTCTCATAAAGAGGCAAAATTTGGAAGCATTGCTGGAATTTTAGGTATGGTTATAGCCATTTGCACATGTATCTTCTTTGATGAATTTCATCACAAATGGCCAGTATTTTTAGTAATAGTAGCAGGGGGGGCTGTAGGAACTATTATATCCACAAAAATTCAAATGACAGCGATACCTCAGCTTGTTGCAGGATTTCACTCATTAGTCGGGCTCAGTGCAGTACTCGTGGCATATAGTGCATATCTTGCTCCAGAAGCTATGGGGATTGGTATGTACGGGTCTATACATACATCAAGTTTGATTGAAATGTCTCTTGGTGCATCAATAGGAGCTATTACTTTTACCGGATCAGTAGTTGCATTTGCAAAACTTCATGGCGTTATGTCTTCTAAACCCATCAAATTTGAAGGTCAGAATATAGCAACTATATTATTATTTATATCAATATTGTGTTCTATCGTATTATTGATAAATTATCAGTCTCTATACGCCTTAAATCTGTTAATACTTCTCTCTTTTATTATAGGTTTTGTTCTTATTATACCAATAGGTGGGGCTGATATGCCAGTAGTAGTATCAATGCTCAATTCATATTCAGGGTGGGCTGCGGCTGGCATTGGTTTTACTTTAGGAAGCGATCTTTTAATTATCACTGGAGCTTTGGTTGGAGCAAGTGGCGCTATTTTGAGTTATATAATGTGCTCAGCGATGAATCGCTCTCTTTTTAATGTTATATTTGGAGTATTAACATCGCCAAATCAAGCATTAGACTCAAAAGAATTGGATGAGAGAGTCCCAAATATTAGCCATCCCCAAGATGCTGCATTCACATTACATAATGCATCTCGTATTGTGATCGTGCCTGGTTATGGCATGGCTGTTTCCCAGGCTCAGCACTTAGTGAAAGCATTAGTGGATAAACTAAAGACAATTGGAGCGGATGTAAAATTCGCTATACATCCTGTTGCGGGGCGTATGCCTGGCCATATGAATGTATTGCTTGCGGAGGCGAATATTCCTTATGATATTGTACACGAACTTGAGGATATTAACCATCAGTTTTCAGAGACTGATGTAACGATAGTCATTGGAGCCAATGATATAACAAACCCAGCGGCTAAAAATGATACTACAAGTCCCATATATGGTATGCCAATTTTGGAAGTAGAAAATTCTAAAATAGTGTATTTTATCAAGCGATCTATGTCGAGCGGATATGCAGGTATAGAAAATGATCTATTTTTTAATTCAAATACTCATATGCTCTTTGGGGATGCTAAAAAAGTAGTAGATGAGATAATAAAGTCTATGGAAGGCTAATGACTATCTGTGCATAGGTGCTCATTAGTACACTACTATACCAATCAAATTAGACAAATAAATTTTAAGGATTAGACGTAAGGAGTATATTCAATACTTTCATAGGAATGCCAAATTTATTGGGAGCATTAAAAATGGCTATTGGGATGACTAGTAATTTTATTTAAATATTGTATAATACCGAAAAATTTAAAGTAATGGCATAATAATGAAGCCTACAATAGCCTTAGTAGGACGGCCTAATGTCGGTAAATCAACCTTATTCAACAGATTGAGTATATCAGATAAATCTATAGTACATGATGCCCCTGGAGTAACCCGAGATAGGAAGTATGGATCTGGTAGGTTAGGTAACCTAGTCTTTACTCTAATAGATACACCCGGCCTTGAACAAAAAGAAAAAGCCGCCATTGAAGAGAGAATGATGGGTCAAACTTTTGCTGCAATAGCTTCTTCTGACCTTGTGTGCTTAATAGTAGATGGCCCTCTTGGCATTACGCCCCAAGATGAATTTTTTGCATCACTAATTAGGCGTAATCATAGTAATATTATATTAGTAGCCAATAAATCTGAAAAACAACTCACAATAGATAAGCAATTTTTTAAACTAGGGCTTGGAGAGCCTGTATGCGTATCGGCAGAGCATGGCATAGGCATGATGGATTTGTTTGAAATTTTTGCTCAAAAGCTTCCTAAACATAATGAAGAAATAGAAGATCCGTTTAAATCTAATCAGATACAAATTGCTATTATAGGAAGACCCAATGCTGGTAAATCAACATTAATTAATAGTCTAGTAGGTGAGCATAGATTACTGACAGGGCCAGAAGCTGGTATCACCAGGGATTCAATTTATATAGATTGGTATTATCAGGGTCACTACATAAAACTCATTGATACTGCTGGGATGCGTAAGAGGGCTCAAATTGTCAATAAACTTGAAAAAATATCAGTCTCAGACGGTTTAAATGCTATAAAATATGCAAATGTAATAGTTGTTATGATTGATGCTATGCTTGGTCTTGAGAGTCAAGATTTAAATTTACTAAATTATGTGATAGGAGAAGGGCGCGCTGTTGTCATCGCTATGAATAAATGGGATCAAGTGACTAATAAAAAATCTTATAAAGAAGAAGTAAATTATAAGCTTTCGACTAATTTATCTTACATTCCAGGAGTAGAAATAGTATATCTATCTGCATTAAATAAAGATAATATATTAAAAGTGATTGATAGCGCTGTAAAATCTTACTGCATATGGAATACAAAAATTCCTACAGCCAAATTGAACAAGTGGCTTGAATATGCATTAGACCACCACTCTCTACCCTTACTCAAACATGGGCGGCGCGCTAGAATAAAATACGCTGTACAGTTAAAGTCACGGCCTCCAACTTTTAAATTTTTCGTGAATAGCAAAGAGGCTATTACTGAGTCATATAGGAAGTATTTAACTAATTCAATGCGTAAAGAATTTGGGTTATCAGGAGTGCCTATTAGAATCTTGCTAGCCAAAAGTGAAAATCCCTACGTCAGGAAAAAGTGAATTGATTATACCATCAAATACAAATCTTGTCTCCTATATACTGGTCTGAATTTTGGGGGTCAATTAAGTGCAAGTGACTTCCCAGAGCATTCTCCCTAATTCATTGCAATCAAGTGCTATCTTATTAAATATTGTGTACGAGCTTGCGCAATTAATAAGTTATCATCTGATGCAATAATATATAAATCTAGGGTAACGATTTCTCTGGCGAAGTCACTAATGTTATTTTTTGCACAGCGCCTTAGTCCACTTCTCCTGGTAGATTTAAGCAATATCCAGAAGATCTAACAGTCTTAATAAAAGGAATTTCATTAGGGCTGGTCTTAATGAGACTTCTGAGTCTATTGACATGAACATCTACGGTGCGAGATTCAACCGGCTGATGCGTGCCCCAAACATAATCCACAATTTGCTGGCGTGAAAAAATTGTTTTAGGTGATTGGACTAATAATTGCAGAATCTTGAATTCTGTAGGTCCAAGATGAATATGCTGATTTGATCTATAGACCTTAAATGTGGCAAGATCCATGCTTAAATCTTTATATCTAATTATCTTATCCTGGAATACTGGCTTGGATTTACGCAGCAATGTTTTAATCGAAGTCATGATTTCGTTAGGAGTATAAGGTCTATATACTACGGCTATATTGCCATTATCAATAGGCTTAAATGCTTCAGCAGATTCCGTGTCTTCCAGAATAATTACTACTGGCATTTCGGAGCAATGCTCTAAATCGCGAATCTCGTTCACTACTACTACAGGATTTTTATCCATATGTTTAGTGCTGAGTATCACTAAGTTGGGCTGATTGACTCTCATCAATCTTATAGCTGACTCTATATCTGGACTTCTGAGTACATTGAACCAATACCTCTCTATCGCGTTACTCAACGACGTTCTGAGTAGATCGTCTTTTTCAATTACAAAAACCTTTGGAGGTAGTTTATCTGTCATGTTTTATTTACCATATTTTACTTATTAATCTTCAAGCTCATTCAATGCATATCATTATCACTTAAACTTAAAATATGTTAAATAATTAGATATACAAAAATATAACAACGAGAACATTAAACTAATGTAGTTAAAATAGCGTTAATTTTCTATAGTGTAAATAAATTTTTTTTGAGGTGTTGCCGAATATTCATCTTACACCAAATATTCATCTTGCAAAAGAGAAATAATATGGTATAACACAGAAAGATTTTTTTACTCCTTTAGTGTTTTGGGGTTCATTTTTAAGGAAATTTTATGACATTATACGAAACAATAATCATTGTAAGACAAGACGTTTCTAGTGCTGACATAGACACTATGACCGAGGAGTTTATCTCAATATTAAAAAATAATAATTCAGAAATCATAAAGACAGAATATTGGGGCCTTAGAAACTTGGCGTACGATATTAACAATAATAAAAAGGGTCATTATATTTTGTTGGGCACTAAATCCTCTAATCCATCTATTAAAGAGTTAGAGAGAAAGCTCAAATTTACTCAAGATGTCATTAGATACATGACTCTCAAAGTAGATTCTATGAATACTACCCCTTCTCCAATACTTCAAAGTAAAACAGATTCTTTTGAAGATATCATAGATGTCACAATAACACAAATATAGTATAACCATGGAAGAATCAGATAACGAAGAAAAAACCCTAACAAGAATGGCTGATAGAAATACTAGAAGAGTATTTTTTAAGAGACGTAAAGGATGTCCTTTGTCGTTACCAGAATCACCTCCTATAGATTATAAAAATATAAGTTTACTTAGTAAGTTTGTTTCCGAAGGAGGTAGAATTTTGCCCAATAGAATTACCAATGTTTGCGCAAAAAAACAGAGGCAATTAAAAAGAGCAGTTAAAATTGCAAGACTTCTAGCTTTACTTCCATTCTCCTCTCACACTAATAACAAATAAGGTTATACGCAATGAAAGTTGTACTTCTTAAACCAAGAAAAAAACTCGGAAATATAGGAGATATAGTGCAGGTCAAAACTGGATTTGGTAGAAATTACTTAATTCCTCAGAAAATTGCTGCAAGGGCTACTAAACAAAACTTAGAGGGCTTTCAAGATCAAAAACATGAACTAGAAAAGCAAAATGAAGCACAAGCTTCAACGGCCAAAAAAATTGCAGGTGAAATATCAGGGAAAGATTTTACTTTTATTAGCCCTTCTTCAGATGACGGTAGGTTATTTGGATCTGTGAGCGCTAAAGATATAGCAAAGCAAATATGCGCATCTGCACCTGAATGGGATATAGATTACTCTAAGGTAGCTCTACAATCTTCTATCAAAACCCTTGGTGTATATGAGGTGACTCTCCATCTTTATCATGAAGTAGAGGCAGTGATTATTATCAATGTGGGTAGATCGGAGAATGAAGCAAGACAAGCATTGAAAAATTTTAAATCTAACCTAAGTAGCGAGCAAGATATTGCGGAACTAGCTATCGAAGGTAATAATGAGATAGATCAGCGACATCTAGAGTCATGATTCTTGTTTCACATATATCAGGTAAGATGCACCCTTTTTTGGACGCGCCGCTGTTTACACAAACATTAGTTTAGTCTTATATGATGTATAGCATTGGTACTCATTTAGCAATATACCCATCTATATCTCGTTATAATAAAAATAATATAAACCTTATTCTGTAGATACTTAATTTGTTTGCGCTCTTGGTGCTGAGTATAATATTATGCCAATATAGAGATTATGTAATATTTCTCTGCATTGCCAAGAAAACTCTATGGCAATTATTAAGATAATGTTACTGAGTTAATTATTATTCTAAAAATATAGTCTTTGAGATTAATTAAGAAAAAGTGAGTTATATATCATGAAATTCATTATCTGGATATTCGAAAGAAATAGAATATTGATCTTGAGAATTATAGACTTTGCCCCTATATGGTTTCAGAAGAGATTAAAGGCTTTATATAGATCTATAGTGGTGCAAGATCACAAGAGGATACAAAATTATTTGAAATCCAAAGGCAAATTGATTTCTGGGGCAATATTTCATGAAGGGGCGTACAAACTACATAAGAGATTCCATAGTCCTTCAGGGGTAAATATATTAGGTTTTACACGGGGGCAGTTTGGACTTGCGCAGCAATTAAGAAATGTAGGACTTGCATTTCATCAATCTTCTATAAAAAAATCATATTATAGCCTAGATCAATATTCTACTATCGCTCAGTCCGATAACTCACTAGAATCAGAAATAACGCAAAAATTAATATATAATACTAATATATTTGTATGTAATTCCGATATTTTACCACGTTTGCTTGAGGCGTCTGGTAGTGGGACTATATGCACCACTCGATATAACATTCATTATGGAGCCTGGGAATTATCAAAATACCCAGAATCATGGATATACTCCTTACCGATGTTTGAGGAATATTGGGCAATGTCTAGTTTTCTACAAAAATCAGTTTCTGATATTGCAACAATTCCTGTAGTGCATATGCCATATCCAGTTGATTTTGAAACCCCTGATTACATCACCAGGAAAGACTTTGATCTACCAGAGCATCTTTTTTTATTTATGTTCTCATTCGATGTATCATCTATTGCTGCTAGAAAAAACCCTGAAGCTGTCATTCGTGCGTTTTTTCAAGCTTTTCCATTCAATAAAGATGTTGGACTTGTAATTAAAGTATCTTCTAATAAAGATCTCAAGACTCATCAAACTGAGATTCGCAGAATTATGGAGATTGCAAATCAAGACCCAAGAGTACATCTTATAAACTCAGTACTTAGTAGAGAGAAAATTCTAGGCTTAATAAATTGCTGTGATGTTTATGTATCACTTCATAGAGCAGAGGGATTTGGTATTGGAATGGCTGAGGCTATGAAGATGAAAAAAGTTGTCATTGCTACAAATTACTCAGGAAACACAGATTTTACTTTGCCAGATAATTCCTGCCTTGTGGATTATAAGTTGATAGATATTAAGCCTTTGGAATACATACATGAGGCAGGTAAAATATGGGCAGATCCTATGATAGATCATGCTGCTTATTACATGAAGTTACTATTTGAAGATAGAGAGCTGTATAATAATTTAGCGTCTAATGCTAAAGCCTATATTGATACTCATTATAACGCTAAAACAATAATGCAAAAATATCATGAGAGACTCAAAATTTTAGGTTTAGTACCTTGATACCTTGCATTATACCCCACTCATCTCTTGTAAAAAGTGACTAAATAAACTCAGAATTAGTCAAATCTTTATTTATAAGATCTACGCTCATGAATATATTATCTTTACTGTAGATTTATATATAAACTAATACTAGGATTTTGGATTTTTAATCATCTAAAATTATTGTAGGGACCATCAGATAGATACACATAGAACATCTTCGCGTATTCTGCGAGTAACTATTTGTTATCTACTCTGCTCAGCATTAGAGATTATTGCATAATTTGATATGACTTTAGAGGTATCATGAAAAAAATCATCGTAGGCATAGAAAGTACTTTCTTGAGTTCTGAAGAGAGGGTATTTTACGGCACAATTCAACCTGCGGGATTTATTTTATTCACACGTAACATAGTGTCTGCAGATCAACTCACTTTACTAATTATTTCTTTGAGAGAGATTTCTGCAAACCCAGAAAAGCTGATAATATCAATAGATCAAGAAGGGGGAAAAGTTCAAAGACTGAAGTACCCCATTGACGAATTCTATCACGCGCCTTTGCATTTTGGGCAAATGGTAGGCCAAGGGAGCTTAAGCGAAGCTCTAGCGCTCTGCTATGAAAGTAATTTTAAAATGGCCTCTTGCCTTAAAAGATTTGGATTTAATGTAAATTATACCCCGGTGGCAGATCTATTGCATGATGACGCAAGTAGTTGTATCGGAAATAGGAGCTTTGGTTCTTCGCCATCTATTGTGGCATCTTTTTGCAAAGAAGTGATAAGGGCCCACAATGACGCAGGTATATGCCCTGTTGTCAAGCACATACCTGGTCATGGGAGAGCTAAAGTAGATAGTCATTACGCATTACCTGTTATTGATGACTCTATAGAGTCACTTGAGTCATCGGATTTTTACGTATTTAGAGAACTTGCGAAATTTTGCAAAGAACATAATTACAATGCTCTAGGCATGAATTCGCATATTATCTTTACAGAATTAGATGCTGTAAATCCAGTTACCTTTTCTAGTGCAGCAGTAGAATTTATTAAGAACGATATAGGATTTACTAGATTGATAACAGATGCACTTGAAATGCATGCTCTGACTGGCTCTATGGAAGAAAAATCTACAAAAGCCTTTGCCTCGGGATTTGATTTTGTTTTATATAGTGGGTACAATATGAATGATATGACTCAGATTGCTTCCTCGGCTCAAGACATTGATCCCAGCTGCAATGATCTAAGTTTTCTGATGGGAGAAGCGCCAAATCAGGATTTCTCATTTTTTTCACGAGAGACCTAAGTTGTAACTTACTTTTTACTGTTAAATTTCTAAATATTTATGCTCCCTGCGCTGCGTAGAGGAGACTACGTTACTTAATAGACATGCTATTGTCATAGGACCAACTCCTCCAGGAACCTTGGTGATTGCTCTGGCTTTTCCGTATACTTCATCGAGTACTACATCACCAACTACTTTACCATCACTGGTCTTACTAATCCCAACATCAATGATCACGGAGTTTGCTGAAAAATATTCAGATCCAAACATCAACATTTTGCCAGATGCGCAAATTATTATATCAGATTTCTGAGTGAAATCTTTGATATGCTTTGTATAGGAATGACACAATGTAACTGTAACATTCTTTTGCAGCAATAGTGATGCTAATGGTCTCCCTACTATATTCGATCTTCCAATAATTACAGCAGACAGTCCTGATAAATCTTGAAATTCTTCACAAAGAATCCTGTATATACCAAGAGGAGTGCATGGTATAAAGAGAGGCTCTCTGCCGGAATATAACATTCCTACATTCAATGGATGCAAACCGTCAACATCCTTAGATGGATCTATAGAATCTATTATCTGCAAGCTATCCAAATGTTCATATACAGGTAGCTGCACTATTATTCCCGCAACATCATCTCTGATATTGAGCTCTTGTATTTTTGCCTTCACTTCATTGGTAGAAATACTCATATCGCACTCAATAAGCACCGGATTTATTCCTATCTTCTGAGCTGCCTTGATTTTATTATTGACGTATATTCTACTTGCATCAGAGGGGCTAGCGAGAATGATAGCAAAACATGGCGTATGAAATAAAGATTCTACTTGATATTTTAGTTTATCAAGTATGTTATCTGCCAAAGCTTTGCCACTAATGATTTTAGTCATAAAAATTTACATTTAGCGTGGTGCCCCTGGCCGGACTTGAACCAGCACATACTTGCGTATTGCAGATTTTGAGTCTGCCGCGTCTACCAATTTCACCACAGGGGCAATCCTGTTACTATGTACAAAATTTATTTACTACTGTCAATGGATTACTGATATACTATTGTTAGGCTATATCTATAAAAGACTATTGCTGGATCTATGATTTATTAAGAAGCATAGTATTGGTAAATCTTTCGGCCAATGATACATCCTTGTTGATATATACTACAAAGCTAGATTGCATAGTGGAATTCAGTTTGTTTAGAGATCTAATTTTTAATTTACGCATTTTTCTTTGGACTATGTTCTCAAGTTGTTGATGCTTAATTTTGATGATTTCAGAAAACTCCCTTTTTCTTGCCTCTAAATCATATTCTATCTCTCTTTCTTCTTTATGATATATGTATTTTTTGGCCATCTCAAGCTGAGCTATCAGATTTTTAGTCTCGTAATATTTTTCTTTTGCCGAATTATATATAGATTCAGCCTCTTCTATAGATTTGTGAATTGTATTTTGTGAAGTAGTTAATGTAGTATCTATCATATTATAGATATATCTGTAGGACATCAATATAAACGCCGCAAAACATACAGCAATGTATAATTCTGCATCCATACTTTACCTCTCTATTTTAGGATATTCAACTTGGGTAATTTTAGTCATCATACTATTAATCAGCAGCTCTGCTTGAGAAGTCATTTGATATTCAAAATTTTCTTCAAGTCTTTGAATTTCTTTGCTTAATTCATTGATTTTTATTTCATGCTCCTGTTTCATCTGCTCAAGCTGCAGGGCACATTGTTCCTCAAAATTTTTTATAGCATTTTTGTGGATCTGGTATGCGTCAAGATGGACTTTCTTAATATCTTCTATGTAATGATGATTCATACTTTCAGCATCATCTCGTAGTTTTTGTGCATCCTCTAACAAGCCTTCTATTCTTTTTTTACGAGCTGTAATAGCCGATTCAATTTTTGGTATAAATACTTTAGCTATAAAAATATATAATACAGATAAGCATATAGTGAGCCAAAAAAACTGAGATGAATATGTAGCAAAATCTAATTGAGGCATAATGTTATGAAAAGATCAATAACATTGCTATTACAAAAGAAAAAAGCCCCATTGCTTCAGCAAGACCCGCTCCAATAAAGGCCATTCTTTGCATAGTATCAGCTGCAGAAGGATTTCTAGCAGTAGAGTTGATCAAAGCTGCGAAAATATTCGCTACGCTTATCGCGGCCCCTGCCATCCCTATCGTTGTCATGCCCACTCCTATAAACTTCAGTGCCATTAAATCCATAATAATACTCTATATATTTTAATAATTGAAGCTTGAAATATATATTACATCCAAAAAGAAATCAAGTCTTATGATACAGAGTATCTAATCACAATGTGTACTATTGCAAATGATAGTATAATACTACTTGCTTACACATATTATGCATAATTGATGATTTATGAGTTTTGCATTTTCTATAACTAGATTGACACAAAAGCGATATAAAAAATACACCTTCTTAGTATTGTAATAATTTTATAGCAACTAATGTAATCTATTGCATAATAACTTCATTATAGTCTGATATCATTAAATTAGATATAAGTAGAAATTTAGTATGCCAGGAAAAATAGATGAGCATTTAAAGGATTTAGAGTATTTATTGGATAATATTCCGAATCTAAACTTGAACAATCTTGCTCTTCCTTATGATCCAAAACAAAGGGGTGATAAAAGTTATCTAGAATCTCTTTTGCTTACAGGTAAAGAAGTGATTAATGTTGGTGTTCTGAACACTAAAGTGATCACCATTATCTCTAAATTTGATAAGGATCCAGAAGCTCTTAATATTCTTTTGACTTCTGATAAAACCTGGGAGTTGATACTCTCAAAAAAACATACAGAATCCCCAGAATCATCCTTACGTATCCATCAGATCGCAAAAGATAATAGTGTTTTGCTGTCAAGTACCCTACCAATACTCATTGCTAAATCCTCTTCATACCCTCAATATATTAATGAAGAAGTAATGCGTGACGCAATAGTGCCGCTAGTGTTGCAATTAGATACTCCTATTCTAGACTTAAAGGATAATATTAATAAATCTACTCAATATATAGAGGGCGCAGAAGGGATTCATGGAATTAAGACCAACAAAAAGGCCTTATATTCAAATATTGCAGAGCTGATGAGTATTGTAATGGATTATCGAGGCGAGCAAGGTAATAACGCAGAAGAGCCAAATTTTGTGAAATCTTTAGCTGGTATTGTAGGTAATGAAGGGCTTGCAAAATTGTTTGACAAAGAACATATTAATGGTACCTCTGAGCAAATTGGGCTTATAGTATCAAGGATTGTAGAGTACCATATAGAAAATGATAAATTTTTTACTGATACTGATAAGAGAAAAAATATAGAAGAATTTAAGGAAGAAATTCGGGCAAATACTAATTTAATTCAGGAAGAGAAAGATCTGCTGCAGAAAATAATTGATAGTACAAACGAAGAAGAAGCCGATAAATTAGAAAAAGAATTAGTGGAATTAACTGCCCAGAAGATATCCAAAGGAAAGGTACAAGCAGAGATATCTCAGTTTGCAAAATCAGGAAATATTAAGCAGGCTATCAAAGATAGTAAAGCGCAGAACGAGCCACAAAATTTTACGACTTTACAAGTTGTGGGATCATTCCTCAGCTTCATACCTCATTTATTATACGCTGCAACATCAGGCGAATTATTAGCAGATCCCCCAGAAAAGAAAGAAATAGACCCTCTTATTACAAAAGCTCGAGATTTATCAATATTTAATACAGTAATTAATTTGATGGATACAAAGAAATCCTCAACGCAAAATGAAAACCAAGAATATTACAAGGATGCACAAACTCTTGCGAATTTTGGATTATTATCTAGATCCGTGAGTGATCTTTTTGAAATTGATAAAACTCAAAAAGTTAAATCTGGGGTACAAGGCCTTACCACCTCTATACTGAAATCTACAATGGGCGATCCGGATAAAAAAGCACAATTATTAGGAGTGATAGATGAATTATCG
>CAYGNF010000007.1:0-20303 GCA_964351245.1 uncultured Rickettsiaceae bacterium
TTGATAGAGAATGTCATAGATAATGTAGGTGGATCTATAGGTAGTGATGGGATAGGAGTAGTAGTCTCTGGGGCACAAATTGTATCAGCTACTGTTGCATTTTGTATACCTGCTATAGCTATAATATCCCCTGCCAGCGCCTCCTCTACTGGCACCCTCTCTAACCCCCTAAAAGCAAGAAGCTTTGTGATGCGGCCATTTTCTATTACATTACCATCTCTATTTAACACTTTAATTGGTTGGTTTATTTTAGCAATTCCGCTATATACCCTTCCTGTTAAAATTCTACCCAGGAATGTGTTATATTCTTTAGTAGTGATCAGCATTGAAAATGGATCTTCTATATTGCCTTCTGGCTTCTTTACATGAGATAAAATCAGATCAAAAAGTGGAGACAAATCAACTCGCTCTTCTTCTAGAGTAGTTGCAGCCCATCCAGATCTACCTGAAGCGTAGATAATCGGAAAATCTAACTGCTCATCTGTTGCGTCTAGCGCTATAAAAAGATCAAAAACCTCATCTAACACTTCGGAGATTCTGGCATCTTGTCTATCCACTTTATTAATCACTACAATAGGTTTGAGCCCTAATTTCAAAGCTTTCGATAGTACAAATTTAGTTTGGGGCATTGCTCCTTCTGATGAGTCAACTAAGAGAACTACTCCATCAACCATGCTAAGTATACGCTCGACTTCTCCTCCAAAATCTGCGTGACCTGGTGTATCGATTATATTTATTCTGACTTGCTCCCACATGACCGAGGTGCATTTTGCGAGTATCGTTATACCTCTTTCTTTTTCAAGATCATTAGAGTCCATTGCTCTTTCTGATACGGCTTGATTATCTCTAAAAGTTCCACTTTGCTTTAGCATTCCATCGACTAAAGTAGTTTTTCCGTGGTCTACGTGAGCAATTATTGCTATATTCCGAAGTTCAAGCATTGTAAATCGTTATTATGTTTAATGAATCTGTAACTATACAAACATTTTGGCATAATAGGAAGTATTATCTATCAATATAATTTTATAAATGCAAAATCTATGACGAGAATAGACCAAGATATTCAATAAATTTATTGATATTAGTGCTATTGGAGCCTTTTACTAAAATAATACAATCTTCTATTCCGGCTTTTTGAATGATCTCAGCAAATGCCTCATCGCTCACTCGATCAAAATGCTTTGATGGTATTGTGTTTGCAAGATCCTCATTTAAACCTTTCATTAAGTCCCCAAATGTATATAGGAAATTTAATTTTGCATCTATGACATATTGCTTTAATTCTATATGAAGCTCTTGTGCTCTTGGACCTAACTCTTTCATATCTGCAAGAATCGCTATTTTCTTTCCTTCTTTACTTGATAATGCCGATAGCGATGCCTTCATAGAAGAAGGATTAGCATTATATGCATCATCTATCAAAGAAATTTTTGCACTTCCTAATTTGATCTCAGTGATTTGACCGCGCCCTTTATAAGTAGGGAGGCTTGATATCATAGCAGGGGTTTTTTTTATATCCAAACCTAGCACTTTTATTGCGAGTAATGGTGCGCATATATTCACCGCTTGATGCTTACCATATAAATGGGTCATTGCTTCTATTTCTTCGCCCATAATACTGTAAATTACTTTATTACCTACTGCCGTCATTTCGAAGTTTTTGAGTACGCAATTAGCATTACTACTCTCTCCAAAAGTGAGCATTTTAACTCCTAGACTCTCTATAATAGTTTTCTGTAATATAAAATGAGGACTGTCTATATTCACTATTGCGATTTTTTGACCGAACAAATATTCAAAAATTTCACATTTTGCCCTACATATATTTTCTGTAGTACCGAGTTGCTCTAAATGAGCCTCACCAATATTTGTAATAATTGCTATATCAGGCCTTGCTATTTTGCTAAGAGATCTTATTTCTCCTGATGCATTCATGCCAAGCTCTAGAGTCACAAAATCTGTATCAAGAGGGGTAGAGGCAAGAGTCAAGGGAAGACCAATGTGGTTATTAAAACTCCCTTTATTTGTAAAACTACTGCCAAAATTCGAAAGCAAAGAATTAGTGATTTCTTTTGTGGAGGTTTTGCCGGCGCTCCCTGTAATGCCAATAAATTTAGCTCTACTATGTACTCTTTTATACTGAGCAAGATCATATAATGCCGCCTCAGTATCTTCAACTTTTATAATTCTAGGGTCATTGTATGATTGTGCCGAGATGATTGCACCGGCGCCTCTATCCAAAGCATCTTTTATAAAATGATGACCATTGCGCTGTCCTTTTGTAAGAGCAATGAAAATGTCGCCATGCGTAATATCCAGAGAATTAAATTCAATCTTATGAGCAGTGATTTTAGTGGGTATAGAGATTCGCAAAGCCTCTTGAAGCTCTTTTGTTGTCCAGGAAAAAGACATTTATTACAATCCTTTCTGCTCGATTATTTTTTGCTTTATATGAGCTATTGCCTTTGCGGGATTAAGCCCTTTAGGACATGTTTTAGCACAATTCATAATAGTATGGCAACGATAAAGTTTAAATGGGTCTTCAAGCTCATGTAATCTTTGTCCAGTATAATCATCTCTAGAATCTGCTATCCATCTATATGCCTGCAATAAAACTGCGGGGCCTAGATATTTATCTCCATTCCACCAGTAGCTTGGGCAAGAAGTAGAGCAGCATGCGCACAAGATGCACTCATATAAACCATCAAGCTTTGCTCTATCATCCGGTGATTGTAATGTTTCTTTTCCATCTTCTGGTATAGCATCAGATTGAAGCCACGGTTTTATTGATTCATATTGAGCATAAAAATGAGATAAGTCAGGCACTAAATCTTTTACTACTTGCATGTGAGGTAGGGGGTAAATTTTTACATCTCCTGTAATATCTTCAATAGGTTTAGTACATGCTAGAGTATTAGTTCCGTCTATATTCATGGCGCAGCTACCACATATTCCTTCTCTACAAGATCTTCTAAAAGTAAGAGTAGAATCAACCTCATTTTTTATTTTTATCAAAGCATCAAGTACCATAGGTCCGCAATTGTCAAGATCTATTTGGTAAGTATCCAAGGATGGGTTCTCTTTATTGTCTGGGTTATATCTATATATTTTAAAATCCTTGGATTTTTTAAGTTTGCCAGGTTGTTTATGTTTTTTTCCTTCTTTTACAATTGAATTGGGTGGGAGTCTCAATTCTGCCATAATTTATACCTAGTTAATATATTCTTTGCTTAGGAGGCACTGCTTCTACTTCATCTGTCATAGTTGTCATTACTACTTTTTTATAATCTATGGATACCTCCCTCTTTGAATTCATAGATGTAAGAGAATGTTTCATCCATTTTTTATCATCTCTGCTTGTATAATCCTCTCTTGAGTGGGCACCCCGACTTTCCTTTCTGTTTGCGGCTGCATGTACTGTAACTACCGCTTGTGATAATAAATTTTCTAACTCGAGCGCTTCAACTAGATCACTATTCCAGATCATTGATCTATCGCTGATGCTGATATCTTTATACTTAGACATTGAAGCATCTATTAGAGTTTTACCTTCATTTAAACTTTCCTCTGTTCTAAATACTGCCGCATGATTTTGCATAATTTTCTGCATCTCAAGACGCAATTCTGCAACTTTCGTTTTCCCATTTGCATTTCTAATTTTATCAAAACGAGATATAATTTTATCGATGCAATCAGGGTCTGATGCTTTATGAGATTTTGCATCTTTGAGTACTTCTTTTGCCTTTATGCTAGCTGCTTTACCAAATACCACTAGATCAAGAAGAGAATTAGAGCCAAGTCTATTTGCGCCGTGCACTGAAACACATCCGGCTTCACCAATTGCCATCAAGCCTTCTACAATAGAATTCGTATCCTTACCCCTTGGTACTACAACTTGCCCGTGATAATTAGTTGGCACCCCTCCCATATTATAATGCACAGTAGGCAGAACCGGAATTGGATCTTTAGTGACATCAACTCCTGCAAATATTTTTGCAGTTTCTGAAATACCAGGTAATCTTTGATGTAATACTTCTGCATCTAAATGATTTAGATGTAAGTAGATATGATCCTTATTAAGGCCAACTCCTCTCCCCTCTCTGATTTCCATGGTCATAGCTCTTGATACCACATCTCTTGAGGCTAGATCTTTTGCATGGGGTGCGTATCTCTCCATGAAGCGCTCTCCTTCTGAATTGACAAGATAGCCGCCCTCCCCCCTGCAACCCTCAGTCATCAGGCAACCTGCTCCGTATATTCCAGTTGGATGAAATTGTACAAATTCCATATCTTCAAGAGGAAGACCAGCTCTAATAGCCATGCCTCCTCCATCGCCAGTACATGTATGAGCAGAAGTTGCAGAAAAATATGCTCTTCCATACCCTCCAGTTGCAAGAACGACTATGTGCGCCTTAAATAAATGCATGGTTCCATCATCTAAGTTCCACGCGATCACTCCGGTACAATTTCCATCCTTATCCATAACTAAATCTATAGCAAAATATTCAATAAAGAATTCTGCTTTATGCTTCAGGGCTTGTTGGTATAGGGTATGTAAAATAGCGTGCCCCGTTCTATCTGCTGCTGCGCAGGTTCTTTGTGCTGCTGGACCTTCTCCATACTGAGTAGTCATACCGCCAAATGGTCTTTGATAAATTTTTCCCTCTTGTGTTCTAGAGAAAGGTACTCCAAAATGCTCTAATTCAATCACAGACTTTGCGGCATTTTTGCACATATATTCTATAGCATCTTGATCTCCAAGCCAGTCAGATCCTTTTATAGTATCGTACATATGCCATCTCCAATCATCCTCTCCCATATTGCCAAGAGCTGCGCTAATGCCTCCTTGAGCCGCTACAGTATGACTACGAGTAGGGAATAACTTTGTAACGCAGGCTGTTTTGAGTCCGGATTGCGCCATGCCAAAGGCGGCCCTAAGCCCTGCTCCTCCAGCTCCTACAACTACTACATCATGCTCATGCTCAATTAACTTATATGAATTCATTTTTACTTACCCATGATTCGAAACAAAATATAACACCGCAAAAGCTAAAACAAAAATAGTCAATGCAGTAAAAAGTTGTAGTAATATTATTAGAGAATTTCTTACATATAAACAACTAATATAATCTTCTACTACAACCTGCATACCTAGCATTGAATGATATAGTCCAGATATCATTAATAATAACATAGGTAGAGCGTTGTATGGTATCTGTAAGAGCGGCAATATTTCATCTTGACTTAGTCTTGCAGTGGAAATCATAAAATATACAAACCACAGAAAAAGAGGAATCATTAATAAAGCGCTCATACGCTGCATAAGCCAGTGATTGCTGCCATGTCCGCTTGAGCCCAAATTTTTTGCTCTTGAAATATTGGATCTAATGGATTGAT
The DNA here is from genome assembly GCA_964351245.1 of uncultured Rickettsiaceae bacterium. Taxonomy (GTDB): domain Bacteria; phylum Pseudomonadota; class Alphaproteobacteria; order Rickettsiales; family Rickettsiaceae; genus JANRKH01. The sequence continues at coordinate 5,398 of CAYGNF010000007.1, forward strand.
GATGATTCATAAAAACTGACTCCATGTAAAAGCGGTAGAGAGAATCGCAAGCACAATTACAAACCATCCAGAAAAATGCAATTCTTGTATTGAGAATCCTAATCCTATATCCCAGAATAAATGCCTAATCCCATTGAAAAAATGATAAAATCCGCAAAATGTGATTCCAAGCATTGCAAGTTGAAAAATCTTACTATTGATAATATTATTTGTACATTCGCACTGCTGATAAAAAATAAATCCTACAGCGCACCATGAAACTGTTACAAGGAAAAAAAATAGTGCTACACCAGTCATTCTATGAGAGATAGATAATACTGAACTGATTTGGGGTTTGTATATAGTAATATGAGGGGATGTAGGTCTTCTATTTTTTATCATCACATTACTGCGGGTTTCTGACTCTAACATAATACGATAATTCTATTCCTTCACTAGTATATTCTATAAAAAAGATCTTATAATTTCAAGTAATATATGCCTTATTGAGTTTGTAATATTCATATCAATAGGAGGCAGTACTCAAAAGCAACATTGGTAACTTTGTTATATTGCAATAAACCATGATTACTCGTTGGTTGTGAAATCGTATATACTACTTACTCTAGTTCGTTAGAGATGAAAGGCTTAAATTCAGCCACAATTGTAGCGTATAATTTTTTCTTAAATGGCACTATAATGTTCACTAATTCATCTATCTCTACCCATTGCCAGGCAGAAAACTCTGGAGATAATGTATTGATATTAATCTCTTTATCTTCTCCAAGAAATTGGATCAAGAACCACTTTTGCTTTTGGCCCCTATAACTCCCCTGCCATAATTTACTGATTAAAAAATCTGGTATATCGTAAGAGTACCAAGCCTTACTCTCGAGAATAATTTTAGCATTATTTGTTCCTATTTCTTCTAACATTTCTCTATATACTGCTTTACTTGGAGTCTCTCCTATATTGATTCCCCCTTGTGGCATTTGCCAAGCCTGAGTTTTTGAATCTGTTCTTTGAGCTACAAATACTTGATGATTTTTATTTAAAATCATCATCCCAACACATGGTCTGTAAGGAAGATCGTGTTTTATAGATTTGTGTGAATTTACATTGTGTTTAAACATCTTATTTGATCTTAGTTATAGGCACAATCTTGACACCAATATCTTCAAGCTCGCGCACCCACTCACTAAGTATCTTTAGAGTTATGGGATAAGTATCTGTAAAGCCTACAGCAGATCCATTTTTCTTTGCTAAATTCACAAGATTTGTAAGATTAGCTTTTATTTCTTTTTCAGTAGGCTCAGAGTCGATCACTAAGTCGCAACTAATGACGCTCGGATGGGTCAATAAAAAATTATCGCTTTTAGATAGGGTTCTTGAAATTACTAGCTTTAACTGACTTTCCTCAAAAGAAGCAATTATAGGATTCATGACATCTTCATTTGCAGAAAAAGTTTCTCGTGTGTTACCATAGCCCCCGCTGATTCCAGGAAATAATGTGAGTATTTGCTTTAAATTTGCGACATTGGTGTTGACTTGGTTCTTCTCTAAAAGTGAGTTAGGGCCAGATGTGCTGTGAGGGTAATCTTGAGGCTGGAATGGTATATATAGAAATATATCGCGTCCATCTTTGATAGATTTTTCGAATATAGTATTCAAGGAGAGTGTGAAATTCAGAAAGCCAAGGGAAAATTCTTTAGGAAGATTCAATGCAGATGCTGTAAGAGCTTCGTTTCTACCAAGATTTGAGATGAGTATTGCAATTTTAGCAAAACTTTCTGCTACAATCTTTGGATTTGCTTCTGATGCCTTAAGATCAGAATTTTTTTTCAACACCGAGTTATGGTCTAACTCTTTTGACTCATTGATAATATTGGGCGCAATCATATTACCAGGCAAACTTACATCAAAAGCTTTATTGACATTCTCTTTTTTTAAAAAAACCATATTAGAGTCTTTTGATAATGCTTGAGGTATTACTGTATAATCCATAATAATTTCCTTCTTATCAGAGACTTCGGAAGGAGTTGCGTGATCTGGGATTAACTCTTTTAAACTTTGATCTAATAGGTTTTTAGTGTTTTCTTCTTCTGTTATTGCCTCTCTAGCATGACGTATATCTACGCTATACATCTCTCCTGAAGATAGAGACGCATTCGTATTTACCTCAGACTCCACCAAAACTCCATAAGATAAAATGAAAACCCAGGAGCATCCTAAAAAAATAGACAAGAAAACTAAAAATTTTCTTAATTTTGCTTTATTTGTTTCGCTCATTTTTGTTTTCCAAAATAATTATACCTTGCAGCAGATCAAAAGCCCTAGCATACTGAAAATCTTCTAAATATTTCTCAGATTTATTATTTTTCTGGTCGCTTTTTTGGACGTGTGATTCTATTTTATTGCCTTGCATATTATTCTTTTCTGAATCTTTTGCATCTTTTAAATGAGAGGCAGAAGGTTGTTTTTGATCATTCTTAATATGATTCTTAAGCGCAGACTCAGAAAAACTAATATTCTTAGGATCTTTTTTGGCATATTCTACTTTAGCAGTCTCTACTAGAATATCAGGGTGCACCCCTTCTGCTTGGATAGATATACCTTTTGGTGTGTAATATAAAGATGTTGTAAATTTACAAGCAGATCTATGATCTAGTGGAAATAAAACTTGTACCGATCCTTTGCCATATGTTTTTGTGCCTAGTAGAAGAGCTCTTCTATTATCTCTGAGTGCTGCTGCAGCGATTTCAGAAGCTGATGCTGACCCTTCGTTGATTAAAACTATCATCGGTACTTTAGGCGCTTTCTTCGTTGTAGGCTTTGCAGAATATACAATTTCTGTGTTAGCTTTTCTCGCTCTGGTGGAAACTATCGCGCCTTCATCCAAAAAGAAATCTGATACATTAATAGCTTGATCAAGTAATCCTCCTGGATTATTACGTACATCAAGTATAATGCCTTTTATACCATCTTTACTCTGAGATTGTAAATGCGCGAATGCTTTGTGTAATTCTTCTGTGACCTTCTCTGTGAATGATGTGATTCTAACATATGCTATGTTATCTTCTATAGAGGTTTTTATACATTTGATTTTTACGAGCTCTCTTGTTAACTCAAAATCTATGGGTTTTGGACTACCCTCTCTTGCTATTGTGATTTTTACTTTAGTGCCTGGTTGCCCTCTAATTTCTTGAAGCGCTTTATTGAATCCTAAGTTACTAACTAGCTCTTCATTGACTTTTACAATTAAATCTCCAGATTTTATGCCTGCTTTTTCTGAAGGTAAATCATCAAGAGGGGAGATGACTTTTATGAAATTTCCTTCTGGGACTATTTCAATTCCAATCCCGCCCAGCTCTCCTTTTGTATTAGAAACAAAATACTCTAAATCTTCATCCGCGAAATATGAAGAATGGGGATCGAGCGAACTTAACATACCTTCTATTGCGTAATCAATTAATTGTTGCTTATTTGGCTCCTTTACATAATCTTTTTGGAGTCTCTCAAATACTACTTTAAATTTCTCGTAATGCTTTTCATTAGAATTATTCAAAATAGATGTATGAGAGGATAAGAATCCGCTAGCAAAAATGATTATTGTAACTGCTCTAAATAATATATTCATGTGTTATGTTTAGTTATAAATATTATAGTTTATGAATTTGCCTTTAAACCTTTGTATAATCTTACATTATTTCCAAAAGGAGATAAAGTGTATCATTAAACAAGAGGTTAGATATTAAATGTTATTCTAATCTTCACTAGTAAATATACAAAAATTTTCTTATATATCAAGTTTATTCACTATATACTCTAATTTAGTAAGAGCTTGTTCGTTGATAAATTCATATCGTTTGTGCGCTTTCTTTCCCATGAGGTTTTCAACTATTTGCGTAATTTCATCTATGCTATTAATATGTAATCTTGTTAATGTACGGGTTGCTTTATTCATAGTAGTATTCTTTAATTGTAGCGCTGTCATCTCTCCTAGACCCTTAAATCTACCGATATCTATAGAAGCTTTCGATTTATTGGAGAGTTGCCCCACTATTTTATCTTTTTCGGATTCATTATTTGCATAAAAATGTAATCCAGATTGAGTAATTCTATATAATGGTGGTTGAGCAATATATAAATGACCTTTTTTTATCAATTCAGGCATTCTTTGAAAGAAGAATGTCATCAATAATGATGCAATATGAGCCCCGTCTACATCAGCGTCAGTCATGATAATAATTTTTTCATATCTAAGCATTTCTTGTTTGTAATTTTTACCACTGCCGCAATTCAGAGCTATCTCTAGATCAATTAATTCTTGGTTATGCATTATTTTGTCTAAAGTAGCCGTTACAACATTTAGTATTTTACCTCTCAGTGGTAAAATAGCCTGCGTCTCTCTATCTCTTCCTTGTTTTGCTGAGCCACCGGCAGAATCTCCTTCTACAATAAATAATTCCGTTCCCTGCATTACGTCCCTAGTGCAATCGGCTAGCTTGCCTGGTAAACGGAGTTTTTGCACCGCATTCTTTCTATTGACTTGCTTTTGCTGCTTTTTACTAATCCTAAACTCACTAGATTCCAATATTTTTTCTAGTAGATTAGAGGATGCTTTAGTGTTTTGTGTTAGCCACTGATCGAGCCTATCTTTTATAGCACTTTCTACTATCTTTGTAATAGAGGCTGAAAGAAGCCTATCTTTTGTTTGACCTTGGAATATAGGATCTTTTATAAACACAGATAAAATAGGGCACGTATTTTCCATTATATCGTCTATGGTGATATTTGAAATTTTTTTACTATTTCCTAAAAATTCAGCATATGTTTTTATTGATTTTAATAATGCTGATTTTAAGCCCTGTTCGTGAGTACCTCCTCCTATGGTTGGAATAGTGTTACAAAAAGTTTTGATAAAATCATATCCAGTAGCAAAAGCGATGGCCCACTCGACTTTGCTTCCATCTTGATCAGTTTTAACTTCTCCGCAAAACATCTCAGGAATAATAAGGTCTTCAGATTTAATCTGCCATTTTAAATAATCTATTATTCCGTTGGGATATCTAACTTCCTCTTTTAATGGTAGATCAAATTCTTGAGCAATATCAAAAGGGCAATGCCATATAATCGCCACTCCCTTAAAGATGTAAGCTTTAGACTTGATCATATCATACACTTTCCTTGGGTGAATGTTAAGATCTCCGAAGATCTCTTTATCTGGAGTAAAAGTAATTGAGGTGCCTTTCTTCCAAGAGGTTTTATTCTCAAGATATATAAGATCTGAAGTTTTTGCTCCTTGAGAATAAGTTTGAGTATATATTCCTCCATCTCTTGCTACGGATATTGAAAATTTTTCAGTAAGTGCGTTTACTACAGAAATACCTACTCCATGTAACCCTCCTGCAGTTTGATATGCATTTTTATTAAATTTCCCCCCGGAGTGTAAAGTGGTAAGTATTACTTCTAGAGCTGATTTGTCAGGAAATTTTGGGTGTTTATCAATTGGGATACCTCGTCCATCATCTTTAATAGATAAAGTATCTCTAGAGATAATGGATATTTCTATCTTTTTTGCAAAGCCCGCTACTGCTTCATCCATAGAATTATCCAAAACTTCAGAAACAAGGTGATGCATTGCATTAATATCTACTCCCCCAATATACATACCTGGCCTTAATCTCACAGGTTCAAGACCTTCTAAAACTTCTATATCCTCTGCGGTGTATGAGGCATTTTTCTTTGTCTTTGATTGGAAATCAAATAAATCTTTCATATTATTTTTGTATTTTTTTTGTTTGACTTGAGTAAAATCTTTTGCTATTGATTCATTATATGTATTGCATAAATGTCTAGTGCAAATACATCCAAAGTAATAGTCCCCCTTGAACATTAAATCAATTATAAATTTAATCAATTATACATGAAGAAAAATAGAGAAAGTATAAATCACGAACATACGCGTGAAGATAATAACCCGAGTGACAAAGATCAAAACTTGCCTAGAACCGGTCAAGTAATTCACCTAAAAGATCTAAAAAGAAAGTCCCCTGAGGAATTGCAAGTAATGGCAGAATCCATGAGTATAGAGAATACTAGCGCTATGCTTAAGCAAGAATTAATTTTCAGTATTCTAAAAAAATTGGTTGAAGAAGGCGGCACGATAAACGGAGATGGGGTATTAGAGGTTTTACCAGATGGTTTTGGCTTTCTGAGATATGCCGAAGCTAATTACTCTGCAGGTCCAGATGATATATATGTATCACCAAATCAAATAAGAAAATTCGGACTTCGTACTGGAGATACTATAGATGGGCAAATTAGAGCGCCGAAGTATGGTGAGCGTTATTTTGCATTACTAAAACTAAATAGTATAAATTTTGAAGATGTATCAAGAGCGCTGCATAGAGTCAATTTTGACAATCTAACTCCTTTATATCCTGATACCAAGTTAAATCTTGAAATAGCAAATCCTTTAACTAAAGATCTGAGTAATAGGATTATTGAATTAGTATCGCCTATGGGCAAGGGTCAGAGGGCTCTAATAGTCGCGCCTCCAAGAACTGGTAAAACTAATTTAATGCAAAATATTGCTCATGCTATTACCGAAAATCATCCTGAAGTATTTCTGATTGTTTTATTGATTGATGAAAGGCCAGAAGAAGTCACAGATATGAGTAGATCCGTCAAAGGTGAAGTAGTGAGCTCAACATTCGATGAACCAGCTATGCGACATGTGCAGTTAGCAGAAATTGTGATAGAAAAAGCAAAAAGATTAGTAGAGCATAAAAAAGATGTGGTAATTCTTTTAGATAATATTACGAGGCTAGCAAGAGCCTATAATACTGTTATACCTTCATCTGGCAAAGTTCTTACTGGCGGGGTAGATGCAAATGCATTACAAAGACCGAAGAGGTTTTTTGGAGCTGCAAGAAATATAGAAAACGGCGGATCTTTAACTATCATATCCACGGCTCTTATTGACACTGGATCTAGAATGGATGAGGTGATATTTGAAGAATTCAAAGGTACCGGTAACTCAGAGATAATATTAGATAGAAGAATTGCAGATAAGAGAATATATCCCGCAATAGATATAACTAAATCTGGCACAAGAAAAGAGGATTTATTAACATCTAAAGCAACTCTTCAGAAAATGTGGGTGTTACGCAGAATTGTGAATCCTATGGGCACTGTCGATGCGATTGAATTCTTGATTGATAAACTCAAAGATACTAAAAATAATGCAGATTTCTTTGAAACAATGAATATGTAGATAGCAAAATGTAATATTTATGGTGTAGAATACAAATTAAGTAAGCTCGGATCTAACTAAAAGCATTAAAATATTTGGAGATTACATGAAAAATCATACTACACCTGTAAAAAACCTGAGTTACTCATCGTTTTTCAAATCTACTGACAGTAGCGCTAATGTCTATACTAATGAAATTGCATATAATGATTATTATAATTATTTGCTATTTGCATTTATTATTTTTCTAACATTATCAAATATTGCTGTCACTAAATTATGTAATTTTTTTGGTAATAGTATGCCAGGAGGAATGATTTTTTTTCCTTTTCTTTACGTAATCAACGATGTCGTCACAGAAGTATACGGGTTTCGCAAGGGTAGGAGAATGATTATTGCAGGTCTTATCTCAACTATATTAATCAATCTACTATTATATGTGGTTGTTTTGATTCCTTCTGCTCCAGGATTTGAAAATAACGACGCTTTTCATAAAATATTTTCACTCTCCCCTAGAATATTCTTAGCTTCTCTTGCAAGTTATTTTGTAGGGGAAAATATTAACTCATTCATTCTAACAATCTTAAAAATCAAATATAGTGGAAGAGTTTTTGTTTTTAGGGCCATTATTAGTACTTTGATAGGATCCTTAATTGAAGGTTCTTTGTTTTTCTGCTTTATTTTTTATGGCACATTACCTTTGGGAGCAATTTTTGAGATGGCAATAAAAACCAGCTTAGTAAAAATGATTGTAGAAATACTTGTGATGCCTATTAGCGTATATATTATCTATATCATTAAATCACATAAGGATTATATAAGACCATAATTGCCGGTGATGATTTTATTGATGGTCTGGATGATCAATAGTTTCAGGATTTCTTCGGAATTCTTGATTGTGATCAATAATGTATTAATATTAGGTATATCATCTTATCCTTAAGTTGTGTAATGCCTATTATCTGGTACCCCCGCATCTTCAAAAGTATCCGCGGAAGCTTTATTCATCTCTGCAATTTTTGAATGAAGCTCGCTCCTAAGTATCGCAACATCTTCTGGAAATTCCCATCCTAGAGTGATCTTAGAGCCTTGCACATCTATCACCTTAACTGTGATATTGTTGTTAATTATGATAGATTCGCCTTTTTTGCGAGTAATATATAGCATTTTTATAAGTAAGTTATGTTTTTTCTAGACAAGCAGTTTATTTATTATTATTTTACAAAATAATAATAAATTAACAAGTAAATATGAGTGATACCGACGATTCTTTACGAGAGTTCTTGTATTTTTTAACTACAAGACAAGAAATAATCGCAGAAAATATAGCCAATGTTAATACTCCAGGCAAGATTTCTAAGGAAATTAAGTTTACTAAAAAAGATGACCCAGTAAAACATAGAGTGTGTAATTTATCTACAACAAACCCTAAGCATATTGCAGGATCAAAGCCGAAGTTGGGTTATAAAACCCTTGTAGATACATCAGGGGATATAAAGCCAAATGGGAATAATATCGACCTTACTCACGAAGCAAAAAAAGGATCGGAGAATAGAATAAAATTTGATACAGCCTTAAAGGCTTATAAAAGTGGATCAGAGCTTCTGAAAATAGCAATAAGTAAGTCAAGATGAAAATAGTAGCATTTACGATACTAATCTTATTTTCACCAACTATTTTAGCGTTAGAAGATAGTCTGATGAAAGCTCTAGAAATATCTGCATATGGTAATAAGTTTCAAGCTCAGAGACTAAAGATTATTGCCGAAAATTTAGCAAATGAAGATTCTATATCTACGGAGCCAGGAGGAGATCCGTATCAACGCAAAGTAATTTTTGCCAAAAATATATATGATCCTAAGCTGAAGGCTAGAGTATTAAAGATTAAGAAGTATGATGTTGATAAAACGCCATATAAAATAAAATACGATCCATACAATCCAGCTGCAAATACAGAAGGTTATGTTAAGTTACCAAATGTTGAAAAGATTATTGAAAAAGCTGACGCAATGGAATCTCAAAGGAGTTATGAAGCAAATTTATCTATTATGCAGTCATCGACTCAAATGATTGAAAAAACTATAGAAGCAATGAGGTAAATTATGTCTGTAGATAGTATTAATTTAGAAGCAATGAATGCATACAAGCAGATATCTAGTAATAAAATATCTAGAAGCGTTGATACACCTGTAACAGATGCCGTTAATTTCCAAAAAATGATGGAGGTAAATTTTAATAAATTAGCATCTCTCACACCCGATCAGATACTCAAAAGAATACCAGTAGCTCAAGGATTGCAAAATTCTCAAGCTTATAAGCTAGATATTTCCTCTAACTTATATAAGGGTATAAACCAGCTTAAAACCAGCCTTAATCAACAAGAGCACCACGCAAAAAAAGCATCTCTTGGTGAAGCTAATATTATTGACTTAATGACTTCTACAACGCAAGCCTCTAATATTCTTTCGGCCTTTGTTGCGATTAAAGATTCTGCCAAAGAATCCTGGGAGAAAATTTGGAGCATGTCTCTATAAAGCTCTGGATAGCCTTATTATTGACTATACGAAGATGCGCCTTTCATTAATCTTTTGAGCTTCTCCATATCGGAATTATCTCTGAATTTTAGATTTTTTGATAATTGATTTACCATGCCTTGGGCTGACATATTCATATTAATTAAATATACATCTTGCGGTGCAATATTTTTTCCATAAGGAAGGAATGAAAATGTAGCGGCGATATCGGTAAAGCTGCTTGTAGTATTATATTCAGCTTTTGCATCTAGTCTAAATAATAAGGATGCACCCTTAATCTCTGTAAGATCTAATGAATTATTAGAGTAAGTATAGTTGCCCCTGAGATCTTCTATTATACTAGTACCAGAAGATACAGCGCTTGCCATGAGGTCCCTAGATTTCTCTAGGGTAATATTACTAGAGCTAAGATTGATAATTAAGTCATTCAAATTTAATTGCTCAAACTCTATATCTTTACCGAGGAAAGTACCGGATATTCGAGTATTTGATATGAGATCCTCTGTATTCATTCCAGAAGTTACAATTTGCCCTCCTACGCTCAGTAAACCATCTTTCAAGAATAATGGTTTTTGTAGATGATGATTAATATCGCCCAAATTCATATGCTCTAAAGCTCCTGCTATGTTAAGCTTGATGGGATTAAATACGATATTTCCTGTGATCGCCCCCTCACCTCCAAGTGTTTTACAACTTGCTTTTTGTATTAAAAGCGGTCCGTTTTTGTTATCAATATACCAATTTAGATTATCAATTGCTAAACCAGAGAGATTTAGTTTGGTAATATTGCCTGAGAGATTGACCGATGCTATCTCTGATATAAAATTATTATTTAAATATGTTAATATTTGATTTACATCATTATAATCATATTGTAAGATTAGGTTACCGTCTTTAATATTAAAGTAGAAGATTGGCTTCAGGTCCGTAGAAACTATATTAATATCTCCATCTAAAAATTGATCCTGAGTTTGAATTTGTAAATTATCAATCTTGAATTTACTCTCTGCAAGATTAACCAAACCTTTTAGTGCCTGGATTTTTATACCCTCGGCTACAATATCGTGCAAATTAATTCCTAAATGTAATCTGATAGGAAAATTTCTGAAATACGTAAACTTCCTGCTGTAGCTTTGCTCATCCATATCCATGCCTAAAGATTTAAAGTATTGATATATTGAGGTTAATGTACTGACATTAGGGTCATTAATATCAAATGCTCCTGTATAGATTGTTCCAATTGCAAGATTTTCTTCCCCAACTAACTTGATACTTAAGTTGCCTTGGATATTTTGCCCCGATGTTCTTAGTGAGTAATTTGATAAGCTGATATCTTTTGGAGTAGCAGTGAGATCCGCTTTGAGATAAAAGTAATCATTATTTGCATCTGGTAATTTACCATGGTAAAAGCTTTGCGCTAGTTGATTGATATTTTGGCCGTTTAATTCTATGGCTCCCTTAAATTTGGGTCTTATACCATTATCATGAACAGAACCTGATAAAACTAACTTTCCTGTATTATTATATGCAGAATTGCAAAAATTGATGATTAATGATTCGTTGCGAGCCACTCCTTTCATGATCAAATTATTTAATTTGAAAGATCTAGAGAGTGCTTCATGTGCATTAATATCAAATAATAACTCATTGACATGCTCGCCAAGTATAGGCTGCGCTTCTGATAAATTAACATTATCATATTCAGGAGCAAGTAGATTATCTAAGTTGATTTGGTTAATGTCGACTTTAAGTAAATATTTATTTTTTTGCTCTTCGTCCTTTTGGCAATATCCAGTCCCATCAATATTATCCCCTTTAATGACAATGCGATCTAGTACTGTACCTTCTATATCACCCTTTATCTTGCCCTTAACATGTATTGATGTACGATCTTTAAAGGCGTAGAGTAGTGGAAATTTATATATTGGCGCAAAAACTTTAACTGCTTGTGGTAAATTGTATGTAGCAACATCAAACTCTCCATAAGTGGTATTATTTTCAGTGAATCTATGAGAAATATTAAACTGGAAGAGAGGGTGCTGCATTTTCAAGCTTGATGAAAAGCTATTAATGGAGGGGTAAAATTGTATAGCTTCAGATATTTTTATATTATTTGCTAAATTACATTCAATACTCATATCTCGCCGCAGCTTCCTAAGGTTAAATTGACTTGCAATTGGATGATTAGGTTTTTCTGAATTCCATATGTTAGTGATACTGATTTGATTCATCGCAAAATTTTTCTCTGTAATAAAGAATATGTAGTTATTAAGTGAATGAAGTGATGTAATCTTGGTGTTATTAATATCCTTGAGATATAAGTCTGATATTACTAAGTGATAATTCTCTAAATCCGCTCTTATCATACTCATAAAACTTGGATATATTTTCACCTTATTTCCAGCAATATAGCTATGAGATTCTTTGGTGCTAATAGACTCGATTTTCTCTATTGCAATGTGAGGTAAGGGATATAAATGCAAAGAAAGATCTTGAACATCGCACTTAGCATCTAGAAGTTCACTGACTGATTGAGAAATTTTTGTTTTAAGAAGATTCTTATCTATACTATTTATTGTGTAATAAATAAATCCGACAATAAATAATGTGAGCACTAGTGCCCCTAAAACTGATGCCTTTAAATAAAAATTGTGATTTCTCATAAATTATGCTGCAAATTAAAGCTTGAGTTATAGCAAGATTGATATATCATAATAATCTTATTTAGCTTTTGAAGCAAGTGGTTAGATCATTATGCAGAGTCATGAACTGGATTTGCACAAAAAAGTGCTTGTAGGTAGAATCCTAGGTCCATGGGGTATCAAAGGAGGTGTAAAGATTTTTATTTCTAGAGATTTTTTTTCCCATGTTGCAAAGAATATACACACAATGCAGTTTTTTTCTTTATTAAATGAGGAATTTAAATTTAAACTGATTAGATCCAAGACGCCACTAATGTATGTGGAACTTGAGGGTGTTACAGACAGAAATAGTGCGGAAAAAATCAACAAAGAGGATTTGTATTGCTATACTTCAGAGCTCCCTACACTAGAAAGTGATGAATATTATAGCTCCTCTCTACTAGGTCTACCTGTTCTAGATGAAAAAGGTGCAGAGATTGGGAGTATATTATCTGTAGATAATTTTGGAGCCTCCGATATTATTGAGGTAGGATTCACGGATGGCGTATCTCAAATGCTTCCATTCTCTAGAGAAATTTTTATTCAAATAGAAAATGATAGAGTGATAATAAAACTGCCGAAGATGGTTTGATTTTATTATCATAAATTTTTTATCAGTTAGCGCGGTAATATTGCTACAAAATAAGCTGAGCATTAATTCAACTCAGATAAAACAATATACTTAATACATTAAATAATGTTACAATTAATAGAATCAATATACTCATGACTATCAGTTTGCGTTTTGCACTTTTAATTTTTAGCTTAATTTTATCTAATTTGAGCTTAGGAGCATCATCCAAGGCATTAAAACACACAATACCGGCAGATCAAAGAATTAAAACTATGTTAGTTTTAGATGCAGATTCAAATAAAATTCTTGAGCAAAAAAATGCTCATGTATCGATTTATCCCGCATCGCTAACAAAATTGATGACTTTATATATTGCATTTCAAGACTTGACTAGAGGCAAAATATTAATAGGTCAAAAAATTAAAATTTCAAAAAAAGCTGAAACAATTGAGCCATCAAAACTAGGACTGATATCGGGTAATACGATAGAAGTAAAAGATGCTGTACTAGGGCTAATAGTAAAGTCTGCGAATGATGCATCCATTGCATTAGCAGAGCATATAGGGGGTTCAGAAGATAGGTTTGTATCGAGGATGAATAAGACAGCAGCTTTACTAGGAATGAATTCTACTCATTTTACCAATCCGCACGGATTACATCATCCAAATCAAAAAACTACAGCTCATGATTTGAGTAAACTTACTGTAGCTCTGAAGAGGGATTTTCCTCAATATTATCCGTGGTTCCGCAAAGATCATTTTTATTTTGGGGGTAAGTTAATTTCTGGTCATAATAAAGTTACTAAAAATTACGATGGCGCCGAAGGTATGAAAACAGGATATACATTTAAAGCCGGATTTAATCTAATTACTGCGGTCAAAAGAAACAGCAAGAGTCTTATAGGCGTACTTACTGGATATCCTTCAGCCCAATCTCGTGATAAAGCTATGGTAGAGCTACTCGATAAAAAATTTGAACAAAATGGTATTTTTCTTGCTAACACAGAGCGGCATAGGCAAAAACCGGCTAGTAAAATTAGTAGTGATGATCTGAAACATCAATTAGGAAAAGAACCTAGCGCATTTGCATCTATTACATCTAACCCAAGCAATGCATTCGATAATAAGGTAGATGATGATGTGTTTAGCCTGCAAAATAATACACAGAATACATCAGCGCCTGCACTTACAAGTAAAAATCAAAAATCTAAATCTAGCAGTAAATCTAAAGCTAAATCAAAGCAAAATAAGTATGTGTTAGCATCCTCATCCCAGCATTCTCAAAAAAACAAGTTGGTGAATAAAAAATCCTCTGTTAAGACTATCAAAACTCCGGTTAAATCAAAAAGACTTAAGAAGAAGACTCCTGTCAAATCCCCTAAAACTCTAGTAGTGTAATATCAGTTCAGATTTGTGCTGTGTTTCTATCATGAGATTTGTATCCTACCTTATCTTTTACGTTGATGAATATTTGGTAATAATACTTGGGTTGTTGGTCTAGCTTTATACAACTGCCCTTGTGTGTTATTATTAGAACGAGTATTACTTCCTTCTATTTGAATCTTGTTCTTAATCGCATAAATAATGGGATCTACACCTTCTATCTTATAACCCTCTTGAGATGCCCATAATATAGGGTGCATATTTTTTATTGTAAGACCTTGTCCTAAGGCAGATAATATCGGGTGCTTTCCTTCTATTTTCAATTTATTATCAAGCGCATATCTAAATGCATGTTTTCCTTCTATTGTAATCTTGTGCTTAAGCGCATAAATAATGGGATCTACTTCATCTATCTTATAACCCTCTTGAGATGCCCATAATATCGGGTGCATATTTTTTATTGTAAGACCTTGTCCTAAGGCAGATAATATCGGGTGCT
>CAYGNF010000007.1:20403-29563 GCA_964351245.1 uncultured Rickettsiaceae bacterium
ATGTTTTCCTTCTATTGTAATCTTGTGCTTAAGCGCATAAATAATGGGATCTACTCGATCTATCCATAATCCATTATTTGCGCACCATAAAATAGGGTCTTTTGTATCTATTTGCAGCCTATTATTAATTGCATAAATAATAGGATTCTGATCTTTTATTGTGAGTCGAAGCCCCCAAGCATAGAAGATAGGATCTTCTAAGGCACCAAAAAACTCCGAGAGATTCATCTTATTGAGATCCAAAAACTCTATACGTCCATCTATTGTACTTTGCTGCACTTGACGCAGTGCTTTTATGTTAGAGTCTAGTATCTTAAATAATTCAGCATGTTTCGTAAATTGCCTTACTAAAATATCTTCTGGCTTCTCTAATTTAGATATAGATTCTTCTCTTTCTATGGCTTCGTATAAATTTCTTTGAGCTCCCATGAGTGCATTTACACTATTATCAATGATCTTCTCTTCACGGATGCCAAAGCGGCCTGTCACTACTTGCTCAAAATTTATATATTTAAGAGTTTTGAATGGAACATTATTAGCCTTATCTAACTCTCCTATTCTATTATAGAGAAGATTCTCAACCTCATCATTACTAATCTTCGCCATTTCTTCAATAGATTCTGCAAATTTCTCGGGGTATAAAAGGAAGTTTTGGTCGTACTTATAACGTTTTCCTGTTATATTTCGTAGAGATGAAATAAGATCACGCATATTTGAGCACATCAGATAACCAGAGCGCCCGTGGTCAATTTTAAGCGCGTCGTATATAGCATCTCCATTAATATCTACCTCTTCTCTTGCACCTATATTACCCATATGCGCATCCCCTTCCCCGCAAAATACGGAGGCCGTCAAAACTCTTTCTAGATTTTCGACTCTTATTTTTGACGTATCTAAACCCATCTTCTTTTCTCGCGCTATATCGCGAAGAGGGGTAAAATTTTCAAAGAATTGGCCAGTGATTTTTGGTTTTTTATTGATGAATGTGAGTCCGTATATAGGGGCTCTACCAGGCAATAATCTTTCATATAATCTAGAAACTATAAACTCAAAATTACCGTCCCTTGAATCGACTCCCTTATTACCATCACTCTGAGTTGCTTTAACAATAAAGTTTGATGAGCGCTTCTTGCCCGCAAGAGCTTCTTTATTCAAAGTATCGTCAACATAGATTTCGGTATTTGAGACACCGCCACCCTTTACCGTATTCTTGTCTCTGCGAGGAGCGGGTCTTTTGCCGCGCATATACAATAAACTCTCCAGCTCCTGAGTTTGTACCTTCTGAGTTACGCGTCCAGATTCATCCCTAGTCTGATTTTTCTTAGACATAATTCCTCTTAGTTAATATATATCTAGTCATTAGTATATATTTCTTTAATGTAATTAAGCTAGGTAAACATATATTTGATATTTAAAAATATATCTATCTATAGTTTTTAAGTGTCTATTGTTCGATAGTGTATCATGTGTATATCTCTTACTCGCAAAAGCTTATTAGGGCATCAATCCAAAATAAGATTAGAGATTAATAATTATATAGATTTATGTGCCATTGTTGCATGATCCCAATTCTGCTTCATTAAGAGTTGAATTTTTTCAAATGCTTTATTTTCTATTTGCCTTACTCTTTCTTTGGAAATCATGAGCTTGGTACTTAATTCATCCAAAGTACTCTGACGATCTTGCAACCTACGCTTTTGAATGACAAATAATTCTCTCTCAGATAAGCTCTGCAATGCATTATGGAGTATTTGTTGCTTCATCTCCTTCTCCTGTCTTAATGAGCACATTAACTCTTGCGATGGCCTAACTTCAGGAATAAAGTCTATAAGCTCCGCATTAGAATCAGAGGCAAGAACCTGGTTATTTAAGGAAACATCTAAAGAAAGTCGTTGGTCCATCTCCCTTACTTCTGAAGCCGAAATACCTAGGTTATTAGCAATTTCTTGATAATCACCGTCGTTAATTTCCCTAGAGTTTTGATTTCTAATTTTATTTTTAATTTTTTTCAAACTGAAAAATAATTTTTTCTGGGCTGCAGTAGTGCCGAGCTTTACAAGGGACCATGATCTGAGAATATACTCTTGTATTGCGGCTTTAATCCACCACATAGAATATGTAGATAACCTATATCCTAAATCTGGATTAAATTTCTTTACGGCATGCATTAAGCCCATATTACCTTCTGAGATTAATTCACCCAATGGTAGCCCATAATTTCTGTATCCAAGTGCGATCTTAGCAACAAGTTTTAAATGACTCGTCACTAATTTATGAGCAGCTTCTGAATCATGCTCTTCCAAATATGTCTTTGCTAGCATAAATTCTTCTTCTTCGGTCAAAGAAGGTATAAGACTAATTTGTTTAAAATACCTTTGAAGTCCATCTTGAAGAGATTGAGGGGCATCTATGTATTTAGGAGCCTCATTAGGCGCAGTAGGTAAGTTTTGAACCTTTGGTAATAAATTCATATCGCTTCCTCAAATATCAAAGTGACCATATGATATTTCTAAAATTTCATATGATTTAGAGGCTTTGGGTGTTACCACCTCTATAATTTCACCTATTGTTTTCCCAATCATAGCCTTAGCAAGAGGAGATGCAATAGAAATAAGTTTTTTAGAAATATCTGCTTCATACTCCCCAACTACATAAAATGCATTTTGTTCTTCTGTGTCATTATCTATTATTGTAACCTTTGCACCAAATTTGACAGAATCAAAATCAAAAGATGCTGGTTCTATTACCTCTGCCCTAGCCGATTTATCCTCAAGATCGATGATTTTACCTTCTACAAAGCTTTGTTTTTCTCTAGCTGCGTGGTATTCGGCGTTTTCAGAGAGATCTCCGTATTCCCTAGCAGTCGAAATTGCATCAATGATCTTTGGTCTTTCTACTGATTTGAGTGTTTTGATTTCTTGTTTAAGCTTTTCAAAGCCTTGTTTTGTTATAGGAAATTTCATATATAGTCTTGCTAATTTAACTTATCTTGTGTATTAATCCAATTACTGGGCTTCTTTTATTGTAAATGTATATAAAAAATAAAGCAGTTTCTAGAGCTCAAAAATCTCTTTTACTGCTTCAAGAGTCCCGTCGTAGTAAGGATATAACTCATCGTATCTTGATCTACTACAAGTTTACTGTTTCTATATAACAATATAATAACTAATGCCTAAAAAGTCAAGATTATTGGGGTAAAATTCTATGATACTAAGAAACATATTAGGCAATCACTATAATAAATCCTCAAAAGATTTATTCGAATATTAATATAGAAAGAATTATTCGTTCCGTTAGACCTAAAATTATGTCTCGTATCTCATTAATACATATTATTTTAACGTTAAATAATTTATGAAAAATATACTTACTAATTTTTATGAACAAATTCGTACAAAAGTTCTAGTATCCGAAATCGCAAGATCTTATGTCACTCTCATAAAAAAAGGATATGAATATTCGGGATTATGTCCATTTCACAATGAAAAAACTCCTTCTTTTACTATCAATGATAATAAGAAATTTTATCACTGCTTTGGTTGTGGCGCCCACGGAGATGTAATAAAGTTTGAATCGGAGCAATCTGGTATGAGCTACAAAGACTCTGCTTACAAAATTGCAGAAAAATATTCTATAGATATACCTATCTTTTCATTGCAGGCTCAAAAAGAAGTGCGGGACATAGATAGGATAATGTCTTTGATGACAGAAGCATGTAATTACTACGCATCTTGTATGAATGACAAAATAAGGCAAATGTTAAATACCAGAGGTATTAAAAACCATACAATAGATAAATATAAAATTGGATATGCAGGAGCGTCTGGGGGGCTAATTTCCTTTTTTGCAAAAAAAAGTACGAGACTTGAAGAGCTTGGCATGTGCGGACTTGTATCTAAGAAGTCAGATGGTAGGTATTACGAATTTTTTTCCCATCGTATTATAATACCCATAATATCAAATTTTGGTAAAATCATAGGTTTTGGAGGGCGCTCTATTGGATCTGAATTGCCAAAATATATTAACTCTCCAGAGAATCTGATTTTTAAAAAGGGTGAATCTTTATATGGAGAAAATATTGCCTCCTCTGTTGGATATAAAGTGGGATCGATCATTCTAGTAGAAGGTTATTTTGATGTTATCACTTTACATCAATCAGGTTTTAAAAATACCGTAGCCTCTTTGGGAACAGCTGTTACTAAGATGCAGTTAGAGAAGCTGTGGCAAATAGCGCCAGAGATTATAGTATGCCTAGATGGAGATGCAGCTGGTGTAAGAGCGAGTAAAAAAATTTTAGATATAGCAATCGATATGGTATCTGCAACCAAAAGATTAAGCTTTATGCAAATGTCTCAAAAACTAGATCCAGAAGATATGATCAATAAGTATGGATCTACAAATTTTGAACGCATTTTAAATAATAGACTCAATCTATCTGAATATATCTTTAAATCCATCACTGCCAATAAACCATCTAAAACCCCAGAAGATAGAGCTTGTATAGAGTCTGATCTTGCTAGTTACGTAATCAAAATCAAGGATGTGAGTTTGAAGCAAAATATGCAAAAATATTTCTATAATATGAGATGGAATTTGTATAATAAAAAATCACCTACAGTAGATTTAAGAACAAATCTTGCCATTAGTGCTTCTTCGGAAATTGAAAATATAGATGATTTAATTTTATCATTTATTATGACTAATATATCACTCATTCCGGGTGATATTATTCTCTTATCTTTACGTGCGATAGAATCATCTTCTCGTAGAGTGAATTTAATTGAATTCGTAACAGAGTATGTTGATTCATTATCAAATAGCTCAGATTTATCAAGAGAGAATTTAAAATTTGAAAATGATATAAAAAAAACTAGCTTTTGCGATGAATTTGAAATACTATGCAGAAAATATAAGAGATCTATTGGTCCGCTTAATATTCAAGGCGGAGTACAAAATATGTTAGAATATTTATTGTCGAAAAGATATCTTTGCATCTTAACAGAAGAATTCAGGAATTTAATGAACCTAAATACTGACAGCACAGAAGAAAAAAAGCAGTTCTACCTCAATGAAATTCAGTCTACAAAAGAAAAAATCAACAATTTTGATATGGGTTTTTTGCAGCAATGACAAATAATAAGAGAGAAAACCAGGATCATTCCTCAACAATGGACACGTTAATTGCTAAGAGCAAAAAAAAGGGTTCCGTGACCTACGATGAAATCAATAAAATGATACCAGAAAATATTAATATAGAAGTAGAAGAGATAGAGAAAGTAATATCATCTTTTTCTGATGCTGGAATAGACCTTATAGAAGATGATAGTGACGACGACATTAAATTAGATATAAGTGTTGAGCAGAATATCAGGATAGGAGATGATGTTAGTGATTATGAAGCAGAAGAGCAAGAAGAAGAGGATTTAGCTGGAACTACTGATGATCCCGTAAGGTTGTACCTAAGAGATATGGGAGGGGTTTCTCTATTATCTAGAGATAAAGAGGTAGAAATAGCCCAAAGAATAGAGGAAGGAAAGACAATGATGATAAATTCATTGTGCGAAAGTCCTACTTTTATGAAAGATATAATAAGGTGGTACGAAGATCTTTCCTCAGAAAAGATGATGCTCAGAGATTTAATTGATCTAGAGATACAATTATCAGACAAAGAGGGTGAAGAATTTGAACCAGAGAGTGAATTGGACGATCACTCAGATTTAGAACAAGATGATGAGGCAGAAGGAGTCCTAAATGAAGGCGCAAAAGATGCTATTATTACCCCTGTAGAAAATCTACTAGAAGTCGAGCAACAACAACTGCCTGTGGTGCTTGAAAAAATGGATAAAATCTCAGATTTATCGGAGCTTTTACTATCCATTATAAAAAATTCTTACTATGAAAATCCTCTCTCAGATGTTAAGGATAATACTGAATATACCCAAAATTTACGCGTGTTTATCTTAGAAATTAACGAACTCAAGATAAACCATAAAAGGATACAAGAAATTCTACAAAGATTATATACTATAAATAAGGATTTAATATCCAAAGAAACTGCTTTCTTTAAACTTGCAGAAAAATATAAAGTAGAAAAAAAGTCCTTCCTAGCAAATTATCTAAAATGTACATCGGATAAAAATTGGATCGAATCATTAGAGCAACTCAAAAACTCCACTTGGATAAGCTTACTTGAAAACAAAAAGAAATCTGTAGAAAAATTTATTAGCGATATTCGTGATATTGAAATTACTGCAGGTCTACCTGTTTATCAGTTCAAAAAACTCATCACTTCAGTGCAAAAAGGAGAAAGACAAGAATCTCTAGCAAAAAAAGAAATGATAGAAGCGAATTTAAGGCTAGTTATTTCTATTGCTAAAAAATATGCAAATAGAGGATTGCAGTTTTTAGATCTGATACAAGAAGGTAATATAGGCTTAATGAAAGCCGTAGATAAATTTGAATACAAAAGAGGATATAAATTTTCTACCTATGCTACTTGGTGGATTAGGCAAGCTATTACTAGATCTATCGCAGATCAGGCTCGTACTATTAGAATTCCAGTTCATATGATTGAAACTATTAATAAAATCATCAGAACATCAAGGCAAATGCTAAATGAACAGGGTTACGAACCTACTGCATTAGAAATAGCAACAAGACTTTCAATGCCAGTAGAAAAGGTACGTAAAGTAATGAAAATTGCAAAAGAGCCCGTAAGTCTTGAAAACCCAGTAGGAGATGAGGATGGAAGTTATATTGGCGATTTTATTGAAGATAAAAACGTTGTGATGCCTCTTGATGCAGCAATACAGTCTAATTTAAGAGAGGTCACTACTAGAATTCTCGCAAGCCTTACCGCAAGAGAAGAGCGAGTGCTAAGAATGAGATTTGGTATCGGGATGAATACGGACCATACGCTAGAAGAAGTGGGTCAGCAATTTAACGTAACACGCGAGCGCATAAGGCAAATAGAAGCAAAGGCTTTAAGAAAACTCAAGCATCCTTCTCGGTCTAGAAAAATGAGAAGTTTTATTGCATCGGGAGCAAAAAAATCAGACTTAGAGTAACTGCAGTTTCTATCTCATCTAAATCATGCAATGCATACTGAAATATTATTGAATGCAATAGGATGGATGGAAAGGTCTTAGTAACAAAGCATTCGTAGCTCAGCTGGATAGAGCATTACCCTCCGAAGGTAAAGGTCGTTGGTTCAAATCCAATCGAATGCGCCATTATAATAAGGTGTACACCGGGCTATAAGTAATAGAATTTTGAGGTTGTATGTTTGGTAAATCAAGGACAATGCTGATAATTGCTTTTTCAGGAATATCACTACTGGCAAAGCAAGTTACTGCATCTTCTTGTAACGATATTACCTATAATTTATCCACAAAAAATATACAAGATTCTATTTTAAATGTAGAAATAATCTTAAGGGGTAAATTCAAAGAGCAGATGATACTGAATTTGCCATCGAACTGGGCTGGAGCAGAGTATATCCAGCAGATTAAAAACATACAAATATAATGATGGGCATAAAATTGATTTAACTGATGATGCACGGGCTATTATTACAATGTCCGCTAATTCTCATAGTGAATTAAGGATAAGTTACGAAATTCATCAGAAAACTGGGAATCCATCTGAGGTCTATGAAGTAATAGTGCGGCCTGATTTAGTCCATGCGCCAGGATATGGCATTTTCGCTATTCCTAATGATTTACAGCAGAATGATAAAATAAATATAGTCGTCAACTGGAATGACCTTGATCCGAAATGGCAAACCATCTCATCTTATGGAGCAAGCAAACAAAAGATCGATAAAAAACTCTCTGCGCTAGAATTATTGCATGCTGTATATGTTGCGGGCAATCTAAGACTTCACCAAATATCTACTGAAAAATCTGGGGTTTACTTATCGCTCTATGGGAAATTTGATTTGAAGGATGAAGAAATTATATTAGATATAGAAAGCATAATCGATGGCCAAAGAGCATTTTTCCGGGATCATGATTTCCCATATTATGCAATTAGCCTAATTCAAGGCGACATTCCAAACTCTATGGGCGGCACTGCTTTGTACAATAGTTTTACAGCTTTTTTGCCAAAAGGAATGGATAGATATGATTACTATATTTTATTTGCTCATGAAAATTTGCATAATTGGATCGGAGGCAAAATACAAGAGAATAAAGATGAGGAATTAAATTATTGGTGGTCAGAGGGGTTTACAGATTATTATGCGCGTCTAATTGCGTATCGCGTGGGCCGTATAGATCAAGATATTTTTATTAATGAAATAAATAAATTTTTAAAAGCTTATTATTTATCTCCTTGTATCCAAGAGCCAAACAGCAGGATACAAAAAGATTTTTGGAATAATTATGACATTGAAAAGCTCCCTTATTACAGAGGTTTTGTTTTTGCTATTTATATCAATGATTTAATTAAAAAAGCAAATCCGGCAAACTCTTTAGATAATGTGATGTATGATTTACTCAAGGCGGCGCCTAAAAAGAAATTTTCTACAGATTTATTTAAAACAATAGTCAAACAATATATTAAGAGTGGTATCGATCAAGAAATATCCAGCCTTATTGATATAGGTAATATTATTAATCTTGCGCATGTAAGACTACCTATACAAAAGACACTCACAGGGAGATATCACCTTGGTTTTAATAAAGAAATTTTTCAAAAGGAAAAGCGTATAGTGGATATTGACACTAAAAGCAGCGCCTATAAATCTGGCCTTAGAAATAATCACGAAGTTATTGGCTATGATATACCGAAGGGCTATAGAGAACCAAGACAAATAATTACAATTAAAACTACTAATACAGAACATAGATTTATACCAGAGCATTATGAAAAAATGCCAATATTTCAGATAAAAGAGAATATGTCAGCAGAAGAGCAAGAATTATTTACTCAATTTTTTGGAAGCAAAGTGATAAAGTAACGGGAGTGCTATGCATATCATACCAAAGGCCTAATTTATTTCGTACTTGGTATTATAGAGCGCGCAAAAGATCACTAATATTTATCCTCATAAGAAAATGGGGTGGTCACTATGCTACCTTTATTACCTAGGAAATATTTAAGCAAAGGGAATCATGCTAGCAAACGTTTCAGTCAGTCGTCAGAGGGAGGGACGCGG
>CAYGNF010000007.1:29573-36504 GCA_964351245.1 uncultured Rickettsiaceae bacterium
CCAAACGATTCAGTCCGTATAAAGAAGGAATTACCCCTCCGGAAACTTTTACAGTTTTTTGACTTGTATCAATGCCTACATTAGCATAAAAACCGAAATATGGACCATCGGCTTTAATATTTTGCACTTTGAGGATATTGGTGGTGTTATTTATCATCACATCGCCTGTGATTGTTGAAAATGGCACAGGGTTATTTCCTAGAGAATTTAATAATCCTGGAATAGATATGAAAGAAACCATTCTTGTAAGAAATTTATTGTTACTCATCAGTAATTTATTGATAATGAATTTGCCATTATATTGATTGATTTTTTTAGACGAATCAAACTGAGTATTCATTACAAGACTTAGTGTGCCCTCCTTGATCTTATCACTGAAATTAATAGCTGAGAATAATTTGCCAACTTCATTCGTCTCAAGCATGTATGTATTTTTTTTGTTATCATACTCAAAAATGATAAAATCCTTATCATCAATATTAGAAAATAACTTTGCGACTACCCACTGATTATTGAGATATTCGATATCAGCCATAAATCCAGTAAGACTTACATTGTTTTTCATTTTTATTGTATCCAAGACGGCTCGGATTTTGATATTACTTGTGCCTGATTCTTGCTGATTCAATAATGTCTCAAAATTTTCTTCAGATAAATCCAGCAATCCGCCTTGGATTTCGATTATAGTCTGGTGCGGATTTCTTAATATCTCTGCTTTAAATTCATTATTTAAATATTTAACCTGATTGAATGTAATTGCTTTTTCATTATCTGAGCTACGCAATGTACCAGATATATTTAAATCATCATCACCTAATAATTTGAATGCATAATTTTGCGTATCATCACTTTGATTGGCGCTTGTGCTAATTGCAAGGCTGGCTTTTTTACCTCTTGGTTTGTCCAAAGAGATGGTTGGAATAAAAAAATGCAAATTTGATAAATCTGATTGCACAGAAAGATTGGACTTCATATTTTTATCAAGCCCATAGTGCACACGAAGAGAGCTACTACCATCTTTGAAGTGGACTGGCAGAGTTGCATTGCCTTGAGTTAAGAGTATATTAGAGTCTATAGTACATATCACATCATTATCTTCGTATATATTTACGTACAGCTTGATATCACTATCTAATTTATTTGCTATACCTTTGCCGTTGATTTCTATTTTTTTTCCATCAAATATACCTTCGAGCTGATAATTTTCACATTGTATGTAATCGCCTAAGAGATTAAGTTTTGCTTCTGCGATTTTTGCATGTATATCAAACACCATCTCAGAACCTTCGGCGGTAGGTATCATAATCCTGACATCAGCTTTTGAGTGACCGGATATTTTTTCTATATCAATATCATTAGTTTTTAAGGTGTCTATGGTGGCCTTATCTAAAAATCTAGTGAGGCCTTCTGCCCTCCCCTCTAAAGAAGCGGTAATTAAATACTCGACATTTTCAGAGAGATAGTTAAAGACTATATTACCAGTTTTTATAACGTGTTCTGCGATGTTGGCGTTTTTTAAATCTATCTCAATAATGCTGCCACGTAGTTTTAATGGTAGTTTTTTGATTGTGGTTGCTGGCGCGCTATGATCATATTTATATTCTACATCATCAATGATAAAATCAGCCTTAATATTTTCGGGAGTGATTAAATCAGTAAATTTGCTAGTTATATCTGAGTGTTTTTCTGTAGCCTCGTCATCAACATCTATTTTGACTTCTCCAGAACTGATGTTCCCAGAAGAAATCGAGTAATCCAAAAATTCATGCACTGGGTTTTTAGGAGCAAGAAATATTTCATATATTTGCAATGGAATATCTTTGATGGTAGAATTTATTTTGATTCGATCTATCGAGGAATTTTTGAACCCTAATCTACCACTCATCTGGCTCATACCATCATCTATCTGCAAATCTAGTTTTTGAATATCTAGGTAGTTTTTAGTAATTTCAAACTCAGAATCAAGGCGCAGAAAATTAATGTTAGGTGTATTGCTTTTGACATAAGTGGTATATGCTGCTTGTGTGATAGATAATTTGCGGGGTGTACTATAATATAACCCATTTGAGCTATAATTAAATATTATTCCTCCATTAATATCAACATCACTAGCAAGCAATGCGATTTCTGTTCGCCCTTTCAAAAGTAGGTTTACGAGGCTATACCTCCCTTTAAAACCACTAAATCTTATGGTATCACTACGATATTTTATCTCTATATCTGTAATTTTTACTGAACGCCCAGAGATTAAAAATTTACTATATGAAACATCTATACCATATGCTCTACAATAATGAGTGATGGAAAAGCTTATTAAAAAATTTCTTGAAGTGGGTAGTATTATTAATACTAATAACAATAGAAGAAAAGCTCCTATATAAGATATACTTCTGATCAAAAATTTACCCATCTCACTCATACTCACTGGCTCACAAATTGTATACTACCCAAATAATACTATTTACTCAAGGCAAATATCTATGGAGCCTTAATCTATGATATAATATATCTAAGATGCAATGGTATAATTAACTGAAAATCTCTTTATAATCTGCAGCATTTTCTTAAAATCCACAAGCTACATTAAGTCCCAGATTGAGTATCTAGAGGATGAATTTCTAGCGAGTTGTTATCTGTAGCATTACTATCTACCAATCCAAGAGCTGGAGTATCATATCCGGAGATGGAGTCCTGTATATTACCATACTGATTAGGCTCATCCCTTTCTTGAGCATGACTCAAGTTTTGATCGATACTATAATAGATATCGCGATACTCCATCAGGGAGGGGTTTGCTATAATCTCGTCTTCATATTTCCTTAATACATTAAAGAAGTATGGCAATTCATTCTCGTTAATCCATAAACTCTTATGGCTATTTTTCACTTCAATCTTTGCTAGTATTTGATCTATATATTCAGCATCTTCTTGTGCTATCTTAAACTCAGGTCTACCCGGATTTACTAGATCATTATCGTGAGGTTTATATACCCAGACTAATTTATTAATTTTTAATATAGACTCAAGGCTTAAGCCAGAATTCATTAAAGAAAATGTTGTAAGAGAAGTAATATGAGCATTCTGCAGAATGTCTGGGTTTGCTATAATCTCGTCTTCATATTTCTTGATTACATTAACAAAGATCTGCATCTGCTGTTGCGGACCACATGCTGGTATAGGACAAGGAGAGTGATTATCTATAATATCTTCATATTTTATTTTAGATAATGTGCTATTCAGTAATTCAGAGTCTACTTTATTTAAATAGTGAGTAGTAGTTATGTTGGTTACCTCTACTGTAGGATTGATAAACCTAAGTTTCATGAGTTTGCATATAGAGCCTATACTTAAGTCGGAACTTATGAACCCTAGCATTCTAGTAGGGGATACACTTGAAATATTTTGCAATTCAGGGTCTTGCTCTATTTCTAAGGCTCTCTTGCTAAATAATTCAATGATAGTGCATAAGTTGCCTAATAAGTTTTCATCCGAGTTAAATGTATGCTTAGATTCCTCTTTATACTCCTCTTGCGGAAATACACTTACAATATCGGAATTATTAGGCTTAAATATTTGTGACATATAATAATCAAACGTAGTTCTTAAAATAAAGTCACTTGATAATACTATGAACATTTTGGTAAAATATTCTTCTTGAAGCTTAAGTACCAACCTCAAAAACTCGGTAGAATCCTCTCTAAAACCTTTGGATATACTATCTAGCAAATTTTCTGGTAATTTTGCAAGTAGGGTCTCTATTACTTCACTAGGTGTATTAATTTCATGTGCATTATTTATCATATTTGTTTTCCACAACTCATACCCCTCTTCAAATCTTCTTAAATCCTTGGATTTGCTTAAAGATAATGTATATGTAGGTGCGATTTTATAAAGATTATATGAATCACCGTAAGGCTTATAATCTTCTGAGATAGGGTGAATATTATTATTACGACACAGAGTAGGAACCGATTCCTCTTGGCTATGCTCGGTTTTATATGCTAAAGAAGGAGTGCCTCCCCCTTGACCTACATATAGATCCATATCTGTTTCACATAGTTTTGTAGATAATATTTGTAAAAATTCTGGAATAATTTTTTTCATTTCTGGAAGATGTTCTATTGAATCAAGTACCATGCCCATCTTACCTTCATTATCTCTAGAAAGCCATACAAAGGCAGCAGCTCCAATTTTTTTTCCTGTTTGAATCGCTATAACTCTTGTTGTGGGATCTTTGTAAAAAGGCATGACTGCAGCATCGGAGGAGTCTCCAGTATAAAACTGACAGGATTTAGTCATTTTACCAATAAATAGAGCCGCAGGATCGCCAGGAGATAAAAAAGAGGCTTGTGGTTTTTTTTGGCCAACTTTCTGAGAAAGGCCGAATTGTTTGATATTGCTAAATATAGAATTAGTATCACAATCTTTAGGAATATATTCCGTAGATTCTTTTGTATGCGGACTTGCTAAATCTTTTAATAATTGCTCGAAAATATCTCTTGGCATCTTATATTTTTCAACATAGGTAGCTAAAGATTCTAATTTTTCTGGAGCAAAAATACCTAATCTGCTAGCTTGTTCTTTTACTGCATGATGGTCCATAGTTAAGATTGCTAAAATCTTATCAAATGCGTACTGTATGATCTCATTCCCTCCTGAATTAGGTTGATAATCTTTAATCACATCTGCTAGATTTTCGCTTTTGAGGAATTTAAAAAACTCCTTTCTCTCCTCATCTAAATTTGCTAATGAGATCATATTATTTATTACACTCTTGCTATCATCTGCTTTAGCACAAGTCAAAAGTTTTCTTAGAATCTCTTTCTCTGCTTGATCTAATTTACCAAACTTCTCGATCCTCTCCAAACCTCCCCAACCTAGATTTAATAGACCTTCAACTAAATTAACCCATGATTTCATATTCGGGATAGGGTCTAATATTGCACTAATACCTTCTCTAGACCCAGTCATTTCCAGTAATAATTCAAAAACCGTAGTAAGACGTAGCATGTCATTAATATTCACGGAATCTGAACACCATGCATAATAATATTCTATTATATCTGATATTAATTCTACTGCTTCTGGCGCATGTTTTTTAGACAATTTGTGACGTGATTTTTCTAAAGCCCCCCCTTCAGCAACTTTAAATTTTTGGCATACTGCTATTGAATTTTGGAGTTTAGTAATATCGAAGTTTGGGTATTGGCTTGAATTTTGAGCAAAATATTCTATTACTCCACGCTGAAAATCATGATTACAATATTTGCTATAAATAATAATCGCATTCTCCGCAAGAATTTCTAGCTCTTCAGGCTTGTAGTCTTTTGGCTCAAAAGAGCAAGATGCCATTATGGTTCGCATTTTATCAAAAAATCTTAGATTAATTATCATATTTATTTATAAGTTAATTGTAGTTGTTGCTTATAACACAAAGATGAATGCCCGTCTATAGTATTATATGGTGAATTCAGAATTATTGTAGAATGTGGTGTATAGAGGTAAAATAGAGGATTGAGTTTTATTGATTCTTCAAAATCAAATATAGTTTCAAATATGGTGTTGTGCTAGATTATTGCACTTATCGGTTCTGAAATATTGCATTTCATCGTCTTCTGCGCCAAGGAATATTCCGCACAATTCAATTTATCGTTATTGCCTCCTGGTCTAGTATGCTAGTGATTGTCACAATATTGACGCATTTATATAGAAACAATATCCTTATAGATTCAATGTGTATAAATCGTGTTGCATACAAATAGTGATTTGAGTATAATTATTTTCATAAGTCATGCAGTAAAAAATATCAGCACTTCTTGAACTACAAAAAGATGTATACGTATTTAAAATATGACTCAACATATATTAATTTGATAAAATATAGGTAGTATTTATGAACAAAGCTGAATTTGTAAGCTTTATAGCAAATGCGAATAGCGCATCTAAAGTAGATGCTGAAAAAGCATTAAATGTAGTCATCCAAGGAGTGACAGATGCTCTCGCTCAAGGAGACAGTGTAAATCTCGTTGGATTTGGATCTTTTGTAGTTCACAGCAGAAATGCTAGAGAGGGACGAAATCCTAAAACAGGAGCAAAAATGCATATTGCTGCCTATAAGCAGCCCTCATTTAAAGCTGGTAAAAAATTAAAAGACTCTTGTAACTAGAGATTTAGTGTAAGAGATTTGATAAGTATCTGATCGCTGTATCAAATGAACAATGTAAGATGGTATAAAAGCCATTAAGAATCTACAACTCATCGAGTCTCTTCTTTGATATCCCCTAACCGCAGTCATTTTGCACTTTGTGCATTGCAACTCACCCCATTCTGACTCACTCCCCTATCATATTATATAATAGTCATTATCAAATGTCAGTAAGATTGGTGCGATAATCTCATCTACTATAGGTAGTGGTTTTAATTGCATCTTTTACAGAAGGCCTTTCTTTTGAGGGGTCTTACTAAGCTTATTACTTGAGATACCCACCATGTAAACACTCTCAAGATATACATATCTCATGATCTCTCTGTCATACTCACTCCCTGCTTTCCAATTCCTAGTACCCCCTATTTACTTTACAGATGATTGTGATGATTTTGTAGAGGTGAGTGCGGAAGTCGGGACCAGTTGATGGCCGACTTTTTAAGTGTTATAAACAATCAAAAAGGAGAGAGGTAAATCTTATAAAAACATTATATTTATTGATGTTGAAGGTAATTTTATTGAATGGAAAAATTTAGTAGAAAACTACTCTGCCCACATAACTCGGGAATTTAGGGTAAATGCTGCGGGTATTAATGGCCAGACCCCGCTACATCGTGCTTGCAGTAGGGGTAATACCGAGATTGCAACTCTTCTTATAGAGAGTGGCGCTGATGTAGATTTATCATTACTAAAAGTGTTTGTAAGAGAGGATGAGTGTGATCAAAT
>CAYGNF010000008.1:0-3195 GCA_964351245.1 uncultured Rickettsiaceae bacterium
AAATCAATTATGCCAACCTACCCAACAAAACATTCCTGCTAATACCAATAGATGCTCTACACATAGACCGGATTATTGATGCAGAAAATCTGTCTATTATACTATTTTGACTCAATGAATCTTGGGATGCAATGTCTTTATGCTCTATTTCTTCCTGTCTGAATTGCTCTATTTTTGCAAGCATGGTACCTTGGGATCCTAAGTTTTTGAGCAAATGAATTTGATCCATATAATGTTTTTCTATGATTGTTTCTACACTTTCTGTGCAAATCATAGCCTGCTTTTTACCCACAAGTGCAGTAAAATACCCTAAGCCGAATCCCAAATAGTGCCACATATGCATAAAAAAAGATGGACGTATATTTCCCTTTTTCATTTCTTGTTCAAAATATTGCAGATGCTCCGTCTCTTGGCTCCTCATACAAAGCATTAATTCCTTTGTTTGCGTATCCTCGGTTGCAGCGACCTGACCATCATATATTCTAACCGCACCATATTCTCCTGCATAATTCACTCTTAGCATTTCTTCTATTATGGTTTTATGGCCAAAAATTGGTCTTTTCATAGCCTCCTCATGAATATGATTGTATAGATAATAAGTACGATATTAATTAGTGCATTAATTTCAGCTAATGATAGTCCGAGTATTACAAATGCGGGTTTAGAACAATCCCCTATTTTAGAATCCTGAAGAGTATTCTTAAACTCCTCAAAATCTAAACCATCACTAATTTGAATATCCTGAGTGCATTGAGTGATGGAGTGCCATAATTTTCTTTCAATACCTGAATGATATATTGCAATGGATGCACCAACAAAAGATGTAACGATAATTAAAACCAAAATGATCTTATGCCATTGATGCGCCGTCATCATTAGCAAGAAGGATAGACCCGCAATAAAAAAGTAGGGTACGCGTTCATATAAACACAAAATACAAGGATCGAATCCCAAAATAACATCTATAAATAAAGCAGATGCAATAATAGCAGAAGATAAAATGAGGAGTATAATGGCGAAGATGCGTGTATTAGTGATTTCGAAAATTGACATATAGTCTTAATTACCTTATTTTATCGTATGTTAAAAACACCCACAATAATATATGAACAGATTATTTGATCAAGAGCAAAGAGAAATTGCAAAATCAAGCTCAGCATGGCCTTTTATTGAGGCATTTAAGATTTTACAAAGAATAGGTCACACAACCCCCAAAAAAGGTTATGTGCTATTTGAAACAGGATACGGCCCATCGGGCCTCCCTCATATTGGTACTTTTGCAGAAGTAGCTAGAACTATAATGGTCAAAAAAGCCTTTGAACATATTTGTGATATACCTACAAGGCTAATATGCTTCTCTGATGACTTAGATGGTATGCGTAAAATTCCTTCTAATATACCAAGCCCCGATAGACTGACTCAATATATGAATATGCCCCTAACAAGTATTCCAGATCCATTTGAAAAGGAGGAAAGTTACGGTCACTATATGAATGCGAAATTGCGATCTTTTCTGGATGCTTTTGATTTTGAATATGAGTTTATGAGCGCTACAGAGACTTATAAGCAAGGTATATTCGATCAAAAGCTAGAAGAAGTGATTGAAAACTATGATGATCTAATGAATATTATGCTGCCGAGCTTAAGGGAAGAAAGAGCATCTAATTACTCGCCTTTTATGCCTATATGCCAAGATACTGGCCAGGTGCTACAAGTACCTATTTTAGAAGTAAAAAAAGATAGTAAAACTATTATTTATAAAGATATTTCCGGCAAGATGGTGGAGACGAATGTTACTGGAGGCAAGTGCAAGCTCCAGTGGAAGCCAGATTTTGGAATGAGATGGGCAGCTTTAGATGTAGATTACGAAATGTATGGGAAGGACCATATGCCGAACGCAAAAATATATTCCGATATTTGCAGTATTCTTGGGGGAGTACCTCCTTCTCAGTTTTTCTACGAGCTATTCCTTGATGAGAATGGCGCAAAAATCTCTAAATCCAAGGGTAACAGCATATCAATTGATGAGTGGCTGCAATACGCCCCCATAGAAAGCCTTGGTCTTTTTATATACCACGCACCTTCTAAGGCAAAAAAACTATATTTTAATGTAATACCAAAAAATGTTGATGAGTATATTATCTTCAATAAAAAATACCACGCTGAGTCTGATTTTGCAAAAAAGATAGTCAGCCCCCTATTCCATCTTCATCATGGCAATGTACCTATCGTACAAATCCATGATATAAGCTTTGGAATTTTACTGAACCTTGCTTCAGTTTGTAATCCAGATAGTAAAGAAGTTTTATGGGGATTTATTAGCAACTACAATAAGCTTGCTACGCCAGAAAATTTACCTTATCTTGATAAGCTCGTTATTTATGCGATAAATTATTACAATGATTTTATCAAAGCTAAAAAAAATTACTGTAAACCTAATGAGGCCCAAAAAACTTTACTTATAGAGATAAAATCCTTGCTCCTATCTTTAGCGCAAGAAATAGAAGCAGAGGAGATACAAAGTAGAATATATGATGTAGGTATGAAAGCCGGTTATAGTAATTTAAGAGATTTTTTCAGAGATATTTATATGATTCTACTGGGACAAGAAGATGGGCCAAGACTTGGGACCTTCTTTAAAATATATGGTCTATCCAATTCTGCTGACTTGATTCAATCTAAAATAGATTTGTAATCAATCTCTTGTTATTTTCTGAGATCATGTATTGATTTTGTTGATTTTTGCACTGCAATGATATATAAGCGAATTAATTCATATAATTCTAAGGAAGCAAAATAATGGATAATCCAAATAATGAAATTCAGGAAAGAGAGATACTAAGGTTAATTGCTATAGAAATGGGTAGATTGCCGGCAGAAGCTACAAGAGATCCAAATCATGAAATACCGGAGACACGCCTGACTATCATACACACACATACCATAAACGCGGATCGTCTAGTGATAGGTAATGAGTGTCCCTCCGCCATTACATTACCTTCTTGGGCCTCTTTACAAGTAGGATATATTTCGTTTGAAGTAACACAAGGAGTCTGTGGAGCGCTGGTTGTAGAAACTGAATTAGATGATCTAGCGTTAGTGCCTCGTATTAACATACAGACTCAGGACACCATCCCATTTCTACTTGAAAATATTATTCATGCCCGGGGTATTGGTACTTTGGCAGAGAATATA
>CAYGNF010000008.1:3295-21493 GCA_964351245.1 uncultured Rickettsiaceae bacterium
GGTATTGGTACTTTGGCAGAGAATATACCTATTACCCTAAATGGAGAAGAAAATGTAGATATGTACGCTTTGCAAGGAGATACTGAAAATGACTTATCTATAAGTTGTTATCCCGTAGATCTAAAGTAACCATTCCGATTAAAATATCAATATTAAGACATCTCTGGATCTGTCATTAATGATTTATATTTGACTTACAAACTTCTCTCTTGATCTTTGAGTAAAAATATATATAAAAAATAAAATATAATTTAACGAGCCCTATCATGAATAATCAATCATCTACCTGGAATGCTTTAGTGCAAGAGTATAATACTAATGGTACAGAATTTTTAGCTCCAAGAATTATTGATATATTACAGAGTATTAATAGACAGACGGCGCCAAGTGCAATAGTGCCAATTAATGGAGCTGGTATTAGTAATTTTTTAGATAATATAACTATTCCTTCAGGTGCTAACATAGTATGTGAATATCCTATTCATACTCATTGTATTTCATTTCAGGTTGAGAACCTTGTGTATGGGAGATTCACTTTAACACGGGAGCTTAATAATATAGAATCATTGCAAATTAATATACAAACCTATGAATCTACTATTCCTTTTTTTATGGAAGATATTATTCATGCACCGAATATTTCTGCATATGGCTCTCCAATATCTTATATCAATATCACTGTTAACGGAGAAGATGCAGATTTGTACGCTATGCGTGGCTCAACTATACATGATTTATCTATTGGAGGATGCGCTCAAGAGGATGAAATAATAATATGGTAATATTATTAAAATTGACTGATATAGTATTATTGCACTATAATATCGCTAATAACCACTTGAACAGAACTTACTCCCTGCCAGTAATTTCTCTTTATGCTCCCTATAATATTTAACCTTAAGGGTTTTTCGCATAATAAAGTATCCGAGAGATTAGTGCCTACGCAGTTAAAGCATATAGCTTTTATTGCTCTTGTGGCTACTGATTCTTTATCCGGGGCTAGAAGGCAAGATATGTGCTTGTTGTTTGCAATCCTTGCCTTTAAAACATATACTGCTTCTATCATGAATATTGGCTCATTGTTAGATATACCGTATGGCTCCAACTTTTCTATTTCATTGATAAATTCTGTGGTAATAGTATTAGTAGATATTATTCCATCATGATATTTAGTCTTGCTATCTTCCAAAAGCGCTGCATCTTTTGATATTTCAATATTCAAAAATTGCCTTAGATTCTCTATTTTTGATTCTTCTACAACAAAGCCCGCCGCCATTGCGTGCCCTCCTCCCGATATAATAATCCCCTCCTCCTTTGCTTGTGCTATTTTTTGCCCCATATTTATACCTTTGACCGATCTACAAGAAGCCTTACCAAGGCCGTTTTCTACAGAAATTGCTATTACGGGTTTTTGGTATCGTTCTTTGAGTCTACCTGCCACTATTCCTATAATGCCCTGATGCCAGCACGTGTTTGAGAGCATAATATAATCTGCATTTTTTTGGTCCTCAGCTATTATTAGTGCTTCATCTGTGATGCGCTGCTCTAATAGTTTTCTTGTTTCATTATATTCTTCAAGATCAGTTGCATATTTATAAATATCTTGAAAATTATTAGATGATAAAATCTTTGCCCCAAGATCAGATTTACCAACTCTACCACCGGCATTAATTCTTGGGCCTATTACAAACCCGAGATGATAGGCAGTAGTCCTTGTATCTACATTACCAAATTCTGATAGGATTTTAATGCCAAGATTACTACCCTGCTTCATCACTTTTAAACCCTGAATGACAAATGCTCTGTTGATACCAATAAGAGGCATCATGTCACAAACTGTCCCAAGAGCAACAAGATCAAGCATTGCTAGTAAATTTGGCAATGGTTTTGATGCAAAATAATTTTTCTCCTTAAGAATCTTGATAACGCCAACAGCAAATAAAAAGCATACACCAACAGCAGCAAGATTTTTATAAGCAGATGTTTCGTCTAGTCTATTAGGGTTTACGATAGCATAAGCGCTTGGCATACTGACTTCGCTCATATGGTGGTCTAGTATTATCACATCAAGATCTAATGAGTTTGCAAATGATATAGCATCAAATGAGGTAATGCCGCAATCTACTGTAATTACTAAATTCACCCCCTTATTTTTAAATTGCTGAAGCGCAGAAATATTAGGTCCGTATCCTTCGGTAGTGCGGTCTGGAATATAAATATCGCAATTTGCTCCAATGGCACTAAAAAGCTTGTATAAAAGAGCAGAAGATGTCGCGCCATCAACATCATAATCTCCAAATACTGTAATTTGATTATGATTGAGTACTGCATCCACGGCCCTTCTGCATGCTTTTTCCATATCCTTTAAATGAAATGGATCTGGTAGTAATGTTTTAATTTTAGGGTCCAAAAAATTTTCTACATCTATTTCTGCTACATTTCGGCTGATAAGAATTCTTGCCAATATATCAGAGATATTATAGTTATTGATATAGCGATATATTAATCTTTCATCTATTTCTCGAGATTGCCATATATTTTCAGAAACTGATAATTTCATTTTTGTATTTTATAATCATTGACGAAGCTAAAAGATTGAGGATATCCATTAATTAATAAACTATTGATATTGATGGCGCAATCTCTATATCTAACGCCCTTTAGCAAATCTCCATCAGTAACACCTACAGCTGCAAATAAAGTATTTTTTGGCGCTAAATCATTTAGATAATATTTTTTGGTAAAGTCTGATATACCTATTTTCTGGGCTCTTTCTTTTTCTATATCGCTTTTAATTACTAAGCGCGCACACATCTGGCCTCCAAGTGTTTGTAAAGCTGCCGCAGCAAGCACTCCTTCTGGCGCTCCTCCAACGCCAATATACATGTCCGCTTCTCCTAATCTAGTAGTTTGTATTATAGCAGCAATATCGCCATCGCTAAGGAGCTTGACCTTTGCGCCAGCTGCTCTAATTTTGGCGATAATCTCTTCATGCCGGGTTCTATTGAGTACAATAACCAATAATTCATTAATATCTTTATTTGCAGCGCGAGCAAGGGAGCCAAGATTCTCCTGGATACTCAAATCTAAATCTATAATTTGCTCTGGACAATCAAATCCTATTGCAATTTTTTCCATATAAGTATCTGGCGCATGCAGCATCTGATGCTCATTGCAAGCCGCTATTACAGCAAGAGAGCCAAATCCTGCATTTGCAAGAATAGTAGTACCTTCTAACGGATCTACTGCTATATCAATTTTGGGTCCTATTTTTGTGCCAACCTTCTCTCCAATATATAGCATCGGGGCTTTGTCCCTCTCACCTTCACCAATTACAATCGTGCCATCTATTGCTGATAAATTAAGAGATCGTCTCATAGCTTCTACTGCTGCTTGATCTGCGGCTTTTTCTTCTCCTCTGCCAAGTAACTTGTGGGCTTCTATTGCAGCATTA
This sequence comes from uncultured Rickettsiaceae bacterium, assembly GCA_964351245.1. Lineage (GTDB taxonomy): Bacteria > Pseudomonadota > Alphaproteobacteria > Rickettsiales > Rickettsiaceae > JANRKH01. The sequence goes on from CAYGNF010000008.1 coordinate 6,750, forward strand.
GCGCAAGCATCTGCTAAATTACCAAGTATATAAGCGCTATTAATGTGATTAATTTCCATATGAACCTTTTTTATAATCACATTATTGAAATCATCTAGTGAAATCAAGGATATTGTTGTCGCCTCAATTTATGAATTGAAGAAATCTGCAATTGCTTGAGTGAAATACTGAAAATCATTCATAAATTTCCTTTTGCCGTAATGTATTATAATGGCATTTGGATGATACAAAGATTTGAATAACAAGATTCCGTAACGCTGCTTCATAAAATTAATTAATTCATCGCATCGTTCTGTGGTAAGAGTTGCAATACAATATAATTCAGAAATCTGGATGTTGATGGATGTAAATTTTTCTATAAAATTTATTATATATCTTTTATTTTCTGAAGAGATTTTAGCGTTTTGGGTAATTAGTATATCGTGATTTCTTAGGGCAATAAGAGCATATATCTCTCCTAAACTATTGCAGGAAGATCCATTATTATGCGATATACTTCTTGCGCAATTAATTACGTCATTATCTCTGGATATAAGCCACGCTATATTTATACCCTCAATTCCATAAAGTATTTCTATAGAAGAGAAGATAGCTATATCACTCCTTATTATCTTAGAAAAATCTAGCCCCCAAAAATCAACGACATATTGTGTATGATCCAAAGATTTAGAATTATTTATGTAAGTATAGATGTCGTTAATATTCTGAAGAGAATCTGGTATCTCTATCTTAGAAATCTTTATATGCAAAGAAATTAATGTGATAAAATCTGCTATATTTGCTTTGAGTATAATATTAACATCAGAATCATAAGAAAAATTCTTGCATATTTGAGCTCTAACTACGGAGTTGCCTTCGGGGTTACTAAATGTATTTTTTTCCCTTAAGATTTTAGTACACTCAAAATCTCCTATAGTTTCTAGATAATTCAATGAATATCCTTGAGGATATGGAGAGGAAAGAGAAAGATGTTTATAGCTTAAGTAGTGATCGAACAATATTTTCTTGTAATTCATAGATAATACTGAGATTGGTGACCCCTACGGGAATCGAACCCGTGTTTTCACCGTGAAAGGGTAGTGTCCTAACCGCTAGACGAAGGGGCCTTATTTATCTTTATAAAGAATACTTATATACTAAATATAGTTTCTTTCAAGTGATATTCCATTTTTTTAGAAACAATTTTAGTATGTCTTTTTTATAATGTTGCTTTTCTATTCACAAACCCTTGTGATACCTCAAAGCATGTGTATCTTCATAGAGAATGATCTAAATCTCTTAAAACTTACGATTAGTATTTTCGCCTGGAAGTACTATCATAAATTCTTTGACCTCAGACCCTCCTGTAGGATCATAATTAAATGTTATAAACTCTTCAGGGGTTGCATTATTTTGCGCATTACTAAAGTACAATTTTGTTTCAAAATTATTAAACATAGGGTGTTCTATTCTTACGTTAATATAACCACTTTTAGTTTTACTGATATTAGCGGGCTGTATAGTGATGAAATAAAATTCTCCTCTATTATCTGTAGTAGTAGAACCTGCTCCAGTAAAAGAAGAAAGATGGTTGTGGCTATATAGCTCAGATTTCTGCGCTATATTTCTTAGGGGCTTATAATGATATTTACCATCACAATCCACTTGCCATATAAAAACCTTTGCATCTATTAACGGTACACAATTTTTATCTACGATTTTCCCTCTTATTACTACTCTTGATCCGCAGGTGCTAGGTAGCTCTCCTGGCTTTCTAAGTAGATTATTGCTTTGAGGAAATTGCTCGGGCTCAAAATTATCCCTTGATTCTATTGTGGGTTTACACTTGATAGTACTGGGTAGATCTCCGAAGGAGTTTGTTTGTCCTAGCGCCAGAGTAAGGCACAATACAGCAAATTGTTTCTTCACTATTTTTCTCCTTTTATTATTTTATTGTCAGTAATATTCATTTGATCTGCATCTAAATAGGAGTTTTGTAATATTGCGTCTGTTATTTTAGTATTTGTAAAGTCAGTGCCTCTCATGTCCACTCTCTTAAGATATGTTTTTAGCAAATTCGCTCCACTCATGTTGCTATATAATAGCTGAGTCTTAAAGAAAATAGCATTCTCCAGGTTAGAATTTTGGAAACATGTATCATATATCTTACTTTCTGTAAAATTCGCCAAAGTCATATTGGCATTTTTGAAATTAACTCCAGTGATTATTGCCTGACTTAGATTGACTCCCTCTAGATTCGCTCCTTCAAAATTTGCGCCAGAAAGATTTGCTTTTGATAAATTGACGCCCTTGAGATTTGCATTTTTGAAATTAGCTCCTACGATACTTGCATTTGTAAGATCAGCTAGTTCTAAATTAGCGCTAATAAAGGATGCTTTATTCAAAAGAGCATCTGCAAGATATGCTATTTTGAGATTTGCGTTGTTCATACTAGCAAAACTAAGATTCATTTCACTGAGATTTGAATAACTAAAATTAATATTATTTAGATTAGCTTTTTCAAGACTAGTGCCCGAGAAATTGAGATTGGAGAGGTCAATACCAGAAAAATTCGCACCGAACTTTGCAATAATATCGGGTTTCACGCCTAGAGATTTGCATTTAAGTACGTATTTTTGTATTTCAATAGGTTCCCGAATTTGTACATTCATACGATGCTGTATCAATTCGTTATATCCTTGTGTAATTTTTTCTATTAATGTGATGTTGGATTGGGTCTGGGGCGCATCGGCAGCAAGAGCTGATGAACCAATTATGATATAGGTGTATAATAGGCGTACAAGAATTTGCATAATTAATATGGTAAGTTTTGTGAAGTGGTCCAATATTATTAGTCGATTATGTATTGAGATCTCTAAACTTCCAAAATATATAAATTTATTAATGGAGCTAGTATTTTCTTAACTCTGGAGCAAAAAAACCTATTTCTGTAGTTTTTGTACTTACATCACAATATTCTATCACCCCCCCATCTTGCTCTATTAAAGAAAAACTATGTTTGCAGAATTGTTGGTCATTTCTATCTGGATAATCTGATCTATAGTGAGATCCCCGAGTTTCTTTTCTTGCTCTAGCAGAATATGCCATATGCTTTGCGCAAATAATCATACTTTCAACCTCAGTATAATTTACAAAATCTAGATTCCATTTTGTCTTTGTAAAACCCATGCTAGAATTTTTAAGATTAAGATGAATCCTTTCTATCTGGGATATGGCTTCTTCAAGTGCGCTTGATTCTCTTATTATACCAATTTCTTTGTCGCATATGGTTTGTAGCTCTAGCGCTAGACCATTTAAGTCACAAGTCGCATCATCTGAGTATGCACTTAATGTAATATTCTTATAATCTATAAGATCCGAAAATTTTTTATTACTATCACTATGAATGATATGGTCAGCACATTCATGCGCGAATACAATTAATTCAAGTAAGGAGTTACATCCAAGCCTTCCTGCTCCGTGTACTGAATGACACGCAGCCTCTCCTATAGCATACAAACCTTCTATTGTATATTGATGATCACCTATATTCTTGATAACCTGGCAATATTTATTAGTTGGTATACCTCCCATACAATAATGAGCCGAGGGTATTATTGGCACCAGATCTTTTGTCATTTCTAAGCCTAAAAAACTTTTGCACACTTGATTTGTGTAATATAGTTTCTTTGTTATGAGCGCAGGATCTATATGCGTGAGATCAAGATATGTAGGGTTGCAAAGACCTTGGGATTCTTTAAATATAGCCCTTGAAACTATATCCCGCGGGCTCAGCTCTTCATAATTGCTATATTTATTCATAAACCTCTCCTTAGAAGAATTAAGTAAATATCCTCCTATAGATCTTGCAGTTTCTGATATTAAAATACCATTGCCTTGTAGCGCAGTAGGATGAAATTGCACAAACTCCATATCTTTTAAGGCTATACCCATATTAGATACTAGCTTCAGCCCATCACCTGTAACTGATCGCGGCGCGGTGGAAGATTTAAATACCCTACTATATCCTCCACTTGCTATAATTGTATTTTTTGCGATATAAGATACGAAATTACCACATGACAAATCGAATACTTTGACGCCAAAGCACTCGTGATCATGGTGTATTAATTCTACTGCATACTGATAAGAAATAAACTCTACGCCAGATTTTTTTGCTTCGATAAATAATTTGCTAATTATAGCATTACCAGTACGATCTAATACTGAGCAAGCTCTACGCGCTAAAGTATTACTACCATAATTCGTAGTTTGACCTCCATATATTTTTTGCAAAATTTTACCATGCTCGTCAAGATCAAACTCTACTCCTATATTATGTAAAAATTCAACGGATTTATTCGCTTTTAAGCATAAAATCTCTATGACATCTTGATCACCTAGCCAATCAGAAGCTTTAATTGTATCGTACATATGCCACCTCCAATTATCTTGCAATTGATTGCCAAAATTAGCATTTATGCCACCTTGAGCTGCAGACGTAGCACTAAGAAGAGGGGGATTCTTAGATAGTACTACAACTCTTCGGCCAACAGAAGCAAGCTTGATTGCAGCAGCTAGCCCCGATCCTCCTCCGCCGATTATTATATCGTCAAAAACTTTTTGATGCTCTATTTCGATTTTCATAACTTGCTTTCTTGCATATTTGTGTAAATATATTAGATTCCTTGATAAAACCAATTATATCAGAAAAATGCACAGATTAATTACTTTTATTATTTTTATTTCTATTGTGTACTACATATTACAGCCTCAATACCAAGAAGAGATGCAAACTTATAATACTAAATCTGCAATCGATTCTTCTGCGCAAAATACAGAAGAGAAAAAAAATCTACAAGCAGAATATAAGCAAGAGCCTAAATCAACTGCAGAGAGAGTGGTAACCAATGTTCTATCGCAAGTCTTCTCTACAGAAGGAGGAGTAAAGTTGGTACAAAATTTGATAACAAAAGAAGATGCTATAAAATCAACAAATATATCTGTGTCTGCAAATAATGCTGGTATTGCACGTAATGTATATAAACCATTTATCACGACCGATTCTAAGCAAGCAAAGACTATATGCGGACAAAAGATTTGCCTTGAGTATTCTAGGGAGTCTCAAGATGGCAAAATAGAATATAGCGGATCTCATACATATAAGCTAGGCACATCAAAAAGTCGTGATTTAAACATTATTCCCGATGGAATGAGGCTGGGGCAAATAACAAGGATTTATATAATGCCAGTAAAAATGATGGATACAAGTATCGCTGAATCAGAGGCAAAATACTCGCCTTACGTATATAATATTCATATAAAAGAGCATTTAAGTCATCACGCACTTGATACTGATAAGATTAAAATTTTCGATGATTCTATTAGCACTGCACAATGGACAAGTTGTGGCGATAATTTAAGATTTGTATATACTATTAAAGATATTAAAGGCAAAATTCTTAAAAGCGATGAGTTAACAGTCCGAGTTGGAGATGAGAATTATCCAGAAGCGCTTGCATATTCTCTTGCATATATGAGTTATCAAGGGTCTCGTACCATAATTTTACCTCTAGCATATCTCAAAACATCCTCAAATCCACTTATAAAAGAAGGTGATGATGAAGAATATGTGTTTCTTGAAATTACTAAAACCCAACTTATACCAGATCACATAGAAAGCAAATAAACAATCACATGTATACTAACTTAGATGAATTTAAGAATTATTATGAGTATCAGCTTCGTACGCCAGTAATAAAGCAGTATCTAGATATTAAATATCAAAACCAGCAACATATAATATTGTGTAGAATTGGGGAATTTTACGAGATTTTTTTTGAAGATGCGATCAAAGTATCTAGCCTCCTCAATATTAATCTTACAAGTAAATCCGGAGTGAAGATGTGCGGGATTCCATATTCATCTCTTAACACCTATGTTCCGAGATTGATGGACTCCGGACTTTCTGTTGCTATTGCAGAGCAAATAGGAGAGAAAGATAATAATGCTACGAGTATTGCAATCAGGGAAATAGTTAAAGTCATCACTCCTGGAACATTTCTAGATGAAACATGTCTTGACCCAAAAGATACACGCTATCTTTTAGCTTTAGCTTTTGAAGAAAGCTCGGTATCGCTTGCATATGCTGATATTTCAACTGGAGATGTGAATTTAGAAAGTGTGGATAGACAATCACTGATCTCTGCTATTAAAAAGATCAAACCTATAGAGATGATATTACCTGCGGGCATTAAACACAAAGAATTGTTGCTAGATTTAGGAATATATACGTCTATGCACCATACTACCTATGATGATATCACTTTATCAAAAGTAATTTTATCTACTTATCCATCAAGTAAGTTATTATCTGATAAGGTAGTTACACAATCTCAAAAATTAGCACTTGGGATATTATTAGCTCATATACTCAAAACCCAAAAATTGCTTGTAAATAATTTAAAAGAACCGCATTTGCTTACGCAAGGTTCATGCATGAGTATTGATGCCGAAAGTGCAAGGGCAATAGAATTAATGCAAACAAAAGATGGTAAAAAATATGGTAGTTTTTTATGGATGATAGATGAAACTCTCACTGCCCTAGGGGGAAGATTTATGAAAGCATCGATATTAAATCCATTAAATGACATAGGGCAGATTAAAAGTAGATTATCTTATACTCAGTTTTTTGCCCAAAGGCCGAAAATAATGGAGGAATTTGCTAAACTACTTATCAATTGTGGAGATCTTGAGAGAATAATGGGTAGGATAATACAACAAAACTGCTCACGGCAAGATCTCTTAAGTCTAAAATACTCCCTTACTACATGCTCTGAAATGAAGGAAAAAATTATCCAAGAATTTGGCTTGAATATATCCCTAAATGTAAATGCAGAGAATATATATCAAAGCTTAATGTTTGAATATCAAATGCTCGATATACTTGAAAGCTCAATGGTAGATAGCCCCTCAACTGAAGAAATAATTCAAAGCTCTTATCATCCTACAATAGCATCTCTCAGATCTTCTATACAACAAAATAGGGATAAAATTACTAACCTTAAGAACTCATATAAAAAAATATCAAAAATTGATAATATTAAAATATGCGAGAATAGTATCATAGGTCTATACTTAGAAGTGCCATCAAAATTTGCAAAGAATTTTGATAAGCAAATATTTCATTATAAACAATCCACGGCCACTTCTATAAGATATAAAACTGACGAGCTTGAGATTATTGAAAAAGATATAGCAAGTCACTCTATACTATTAATGAATTTAGAAAAAGAAATATACGAAGAGATTTGCTTATCGATTATCAAATATAAGTCAGATATTTACAGACTAGCGCGCATAATCGCTAATGTAGATTTTCACATTGCACTCGCGCGCATTGCACGCCGTAATAACTATGTTATGCCTAATATTACTGAAAACTCAGATATAATTGAGATACGAGAAGGGCGTCACCCAGTTGCAGAAAAAATCTTACAGAAGAAAAATTTAGAATTTACAAAAAATGATTTATATTTTAACAACGGAGTAAATACTATTATTTTGACTGGTCCAAATATGGGGGGTAAAAGTACTTTTTTAAAACAGACTGCACTCATTGCTATAATGGCTCAGATGGGTTCTTTTGTACCAGCGAGTCATTGCACACTCGGGCTCGTGGATAGAATTTTTTGTCTTGTGGAGACAGGAGATAATACAAGAGATGGAAAATCAACATTTATGGTAGAAATGGAATCCATAGCTTCTGTAATAAAATCTTCTACGGAAAAATCTCTTATTTTATTGGATGAATCCTGCAGAGGCACTTGCACTCAGGATGGTATCGCTATATCTCAGGCTTTAGTTGAATATCTATCTGCTCATAAAAAAAGCAGGAATATTTTTGCAACTCATTTTTTAGAAATTGCCCATGCTCTAGAGCCCTCACCTTACATTCAAAATTTGCAACTCACTGCTGCAACAAAAGATGGGGAGATTAGCTTAACTCATCTTGTATCAAAAGGAATATCTCAAGAATCTTTGGGGCTAAATATTGCGAGAGTGTCTGGGTTACCATCTTCTTTGCTGAAAAGAGCAGAAGAATTAGTCAGAATTTCAAATATTGCTTGTTAATTTGGTTTATCAGATTGGTGTATAGTGTCGGTATATCTGCGGATATAAACTCTCACCTTGTTTTGCTATAGAAAGACTCTGTCTCTCGACGAGATCTGAATGATAATTCTTCGGCATAATGCAAAAAAGCTATATCGATCATACTGGAACTTAGTGCTGAACGTATGTGATGTGCGTATTGCAAGCTACCATATATCATCACTGGCTTCTTCGCTTGTATAATAGAAGGATTTGCCCCATCTACGCTACTAGTCTTAGTAGGCTTAACCGGTGGCTCATCTGGAATTTTAGTGTCATTTGTATTAGAAGCAATAAGTTTATTCATTAGAGCTACCAGAGTTTTTAGTAATTTAGCTTATGATTCCTTAACTATATCACAATATTTATACTAACAATAGTATATTTTAAGAAATATTGTTATATTTTTATATTATGTTGCTAATATACTAATCATAATTCTTATGATACCAAGTATCAGATTAAATGAGATAAAGAGTGATTATAGTCATTGGCATTGCACTTTAGCCTTTGTTGGGCATAGGCCTTATATTTACAGAGTTTCCAATAGTGTTTTTAATACACACTCACTTCAGATAATCATATAGATTTCTAGGTTTCTCTTGGCAAAGTATTAGATACACTATTAATATTACTAATGAAGACATAGCAAACTGCCTAATAACAGCTTAAGTAAATAAGAAAGGTACCAAGTGTTGAAGGAAATATAGAATTTATCTTTAGTAATATCTCGCATATCCTAAAAATCTATATTTGCTAAATCTCACAATGTGTCTTTTGCTAATAATAACAATTTTGTACGGGGAATAATATGCAAAATTTTCAAAACATGTTTTTTAATCCAGAAGCAATGAATATGAATGATGTATGGCAAAAAAATTACGATACTTTAGTAAAAGTAAATCAAATTAATGCAGAAAATAATCAAGCTATATTAAAAAGAGTTGGAGAAATAATACAAAAGCAAATTACAGATGCTGTTGAGGCTACAAAAGATATATTATCTTCTCAAAACCCTGATCAAACAGCCAGCAAACAAAATAATTACCTTCAATCATCTACAAAAAATGCAATGACAGATTCTAAAGAAGTTGCTGAGATGGTTTCTAAGGCAAATATGGAGTTATATGATATGTTTGTGAAACGCGCTAAAGAAAATCTTAATCAATCAATGAAAAAACCGGCGAAAGTTTAGCTACAATAATCTTGTAGTGTGGTCTGGCGATTGAGTAACTCATCGCCAGATTTGTTGAGATAATGTCTAAGATCTAAGTACTGCAATGTATAAGATCTTTATAATCTAGATCTACAAAAATCCTCAATATCCTTAATAGTACCGGTGGATTCAGCTGTGCACTCAGGGTAGTTAGAGCGAAATAAATGAGATAACACTTTTCCTGGCCCTACTTCAATCACATTCTGAGATTTAGACTGAATTATAGACATAGTATCGCGCCATAATACTGTGCTAGGAATTTGTCGTACAAGCGCCTCTTTCAAAAATTTCGCATTTTTTGATTCATTCAATGAGGTATTGTCGATAATTGATACTTCGCTATCATTCATACTCACCCCATCTAAGAATTCATGCATTTTTATAGCAGCCTCCTCCATTAACTCAGAGTGGAATGCGCTACTGACTCTTAAGCGAATAGCTCTTATGCCAAGATCTTTGAATTTTGCAATGGCAAATTCTATTGCGCCCTCATGACCGCTAATCACTTTTTGAGTATCGCTATTATCATTGGCTATTTGAATCACTCCATATTTTTTTGCATGCGATATGACTTCTGTTAATACTGAATCGGACGCCTTCAAAATTGCAGCCATTCCCCCGCTTTGTTTTAACCCAGCCTCTTTCATAAATAAACCTCTTTGACGTAGTATTTTTGCACATTGCGATAGAGAAATACATCCTCCAGCGCACATAGCAGAATACTGACCCAGTGAATGTCCCGCTGAGATGATGCACATATCTCTATATTTACGCCCGCTCATTTCTTCTATTACTCTAAGAGTTGCAATGGAAGTAGCCATGATGGCTACTTGGGCATTTTCAGTCTGAGTTAATTCATCATCAGATCCTTCAAACATCAACTGAGATACTTTAAGATCTATTGCATCATCTACTTCATCTATGACATTCTTTGCTACGGCAAAATTACGGTACAAATCTTTTCCCATGCCAACAAACTGAGAAGCTTGACCGGGGAATACAAATGCTATATTCATTATCTTCTAACCTATATCTTTGTTTCATGCTCAGGATTATATATACATTTTCTTTTTTTGTAATTTTCTTTTTTGCGCAAAAAGCATGTGGGCACAAAGATATTGCAGATCTTAGTACTATTGCCAGCGAATATGATCGTAAGAATTATACTAAAGCAGCGTCACTATCTAATCATCATCCTTATAGATACCTTCACAGATATTTAAAATACTGTGAATTGCTAGATCAGAATAATAATTCATCTTTTGAGACAATATCTCATTTTCTGCTTGCAAGCCCAGGTATATCAGAAAAAAATGCATTAATAGAAAAAATGGAAAGGAGAATAACTCAATCCACTAGTAAAAATGCTATTATAAAATGGTTTACTCATAATAAGCCCCTGACCCCTAATGGATATATTTACTACTATAAGGCGGCGTTAGGTAAAATCAAAAATCAAGATGCGTGTAATAAAATTATAAGAAATGCATGGATCTTTGGCAATATGAGTAAAGAAGATTCTAGGAATTTTTATACAAAGCATAAAGAAATCCTTAGAACAGAAGATCATGTAGATAAGATTTCTGGACTTTTATGGCAAAAAAAAGTGGGTGAAGCAAAAGCGCTTTTACATCTAGTGCATGAAGATTACAAAAAAGCATTCAGAGCCTGGATAAGTGCTATTAAGGGTGATGTTGAAACAGAGAGATTATTTCACGAGGTAAGAGGTAGTTACAAATATATATCAGGCTTGCTATATTCTTATCTTAAGCTACACCAAAAATCTGAACCCTCTGATGAGATTATACGTTTATACCTTAGAGCCCCAAGAGATGAAATCCATAATAACCAATGGTGGAAATTAAGGAATTACTTTATTAGAGAGCTTACCTACAAGAAAATGTATCGCGATGCATACAAAATTGCCTCCTCGCACAATAATCTTCATAGAGCAGATATTGTAGACGCTGAGTGGCTTGCGGGATGGATAGCTCTAAGGTTAATGAAAAATCCTGAAATCTCTAAAAAACACTTTAAGATGGTCGCTGATATATCAACAACATGCATCTCAAAAGCAAGAGGTTCCTATTGGCATGCTAGGAGTTATGATGAATCTGGAGATCAAGAAACTGCAAGGATCTTGTATCAAAAAGCTGCTAATCATGGACATACATATTATGGGATGCTTGCCTCTCATGAGCTTGGATATCAAACTTTACAGCTACCCGTTACTCCGAGTATTACAGATCAAGATAAACATAATTTACAAAAAAATGAATATGCGCAGATAGCTGAATTTTTTAGCTATACTCAAAATAAAGATAAACTGAAAAAATATGCAAAAGAAGCTTTTATAAAAGCCAAATCTACTGGAGAGATAGCTCTCCTATATAAAAGATTGAGAAAAAATTTAGATTTGCACTGGAAGGTAGAAATTTCTAAAATCGCCTCTTGGTACGGGTATTGGCATATGCAAGACTCTTTTCCAGCTCCTTATCAAATTCCCCTAAATGGAATAAATGAGGCTTATGTATATGCAACAATTAGGCAGGAATCTAATTTTGACACCAAGGGTTTGAACGAGACTGGTAGAGAAGATGGATTGATGCAAATTATCCCTGCCACAGAAAAAAAACTATGCAAGGAGCTTGGGATTAGATATAAACCAAAAAGAATAACTGAGCCAGGCTATAATATTAAGCTTGGAACCTACTACTTAAGCAAAGAATTTGCCAAGACTGCCAGTTACATCAAGACTTCGTGTGAATATAATGCAGGGCCCGTTTCTAACTCCTGGAGTGAAAGATTTGGGGACCCTTCTTCTATAGATCTAAAAGGAGTGATAGATTGGATTGAATTAATACCATTTCATGTTACCAGAACTTATGTGCAGCGAGTGATAGAAAATATGCAGATATATAGATATGTGATTCAAAAAAGCAATAAACTTGTTATAGCACAAGATTTAACATGCGGTACTTCTCAAAATACTGTCAGTGCTTTTGATTAGATTTTGAGAGGCGGATTGACATTATCTAAAATTGGTATATAGTTTCCAGTGTGCCTGCAGAGGCATGAATATACACGCGTTAGCACAATAATTGTTAGTGAGCATATTTGCTTGGCAAAATCTACCGCGGAAGAATAACTAACGAATGGAAATAAAATGACAAAAATCCCTAAGATATTAATAACTGACATGCTAGATTCTGGCGTCCACTTCGGACACAAAGCTTCTAGATGGAACCCTAAAATGGCATCTTATATATACGGCATCAAAGATGATGTCCATATCATTGACTTGCAAAAAACTGCAAGTTTAATGAAAGAGGCTCTCAATGCTGTTTATGAAGTTGTGAAAAACAATGGCAAAGTTTTATTTGTTGGCACAAAAGTTCAGGCATCTAGCTTAATCTCGGAATATGCACAAAAATGCGGTCAATATTACGTGAACCACAGGTGGTTAGGAGGTATGCTAACAAACTGGCCCACTATACATAAATCGATAAAAAAACTAGAAGAATTAGAGAAAATTATCCAAGAAGAATCTGTAGAACCTACGCTGACAAAAAAAGAATTGCTCGATATTACAAGAAAATGCGAAAAACTTGAAAAATCACTTGGGGGCATAAGAAGCCTAGGCGGCAAACCCGATATGATCTTTATTATTGATACAAATAGAGAGCATTTAGCAATTAAAGAGGCAGTAAAACTCGGCGTTCCTATAGTAGCAGTTGTGGATACGAACTCCAATCCAGATAATATACAATATCTTATTCCAGGTAATGATGATGCTATTAGATCTATAAGATTTTATTGTGAATTAGTATCAGGAGCTGCTCTTGTTGGTATTGAAGATGCACTTGTGCAATCCGGAGTAGATATCGGCGCTCTTGCTGAATCGCCTAAACATAGGAATGATTCAAGCGATACAGGTGTCACAAAACTTAAAACACAAAAAAAAGTTAGTCAGCACCAGGCTATAAATTCAGAAGCATCGGATGAATTTATTAAATCTATTAAAAATATTTCGTCCTCAAAAATAGATACAAAATAGGCGAATTAACAATAATAACTATAATACAAAACGAATATATATATGATATCAGCAAGTTTAGTAAGAGACCTAAGGGAAAAAACAGGTGTAGGCATGATGGACTGCAAGAAAGCCTTAGTGGAAACGCAAGGGGATTTTGAAAAAGCGGTTGATTGGCTAAGGGTTAAGGGTCTATCTGCTGCGGCAAAAAAAGCTGATAGAGTGACTGCGGAAGGTCTTACAGCTTTACATATAAAAGATAAATCTGCTTCTATTATAGAACTTAATTCTGAGACTGATTTTGTTGCTAGAAATGAGCAATTTCAGATCCTTGTGTCAAATATAGCATCTATAGCTCCTAATTGTAAAAATTTAGACGAACTAAATAACTCCCTGCTTCCTACAGGAAAAAAAGTAAGCGAAGAAGTATCTTCTAGTATTGCTGTGATTGGGGAAAATCTGAGCTTAAGAAGAGTGGAGACGATAAGCGTCCAAAATGGATTTATTGCATCATATACTCATAATCATGTTGCTACAAATATGGGAAAAATTTCTGTCCTAGTTGCAATAGAGTCCGATTCTATTAATGACAAGATCGAATCCTTAGGCAGACAAATTGCAATGCATATTGCTGCATCGAAGCCTTTGGTATTATCGGTTAAAGACTTGGATCAATCTTTGATTGATAGAGAAAGAGCTATTTTTATTGAGCAGACAAAAGAATCTGGTAAACCGGACTCTGTTATAGAGAAAATGATAGAAGGAAGAATTAGGAAATTTTACCAAGAAGTGGTATTAGATGAGCAAATGTTTATTATAGACGGCAAAACTCGTATCGCAGATATATTGCACAATATTTCTCAAGAAATTGGATCCGAAGTCAAAATATCCGGCTTTGTAAGATTCGAACTTGGAGAAGGTATAGAAAATCCCAATTTAACTGCGGAAAAAATCGCTTAAATCGCCTTCCATATTATAATATTTATAAATAATAATAATTTTTTTAATTATTTGCTCTTTAGCATTTGTAAATAGTAATCTTTTTGCACGCGACAAGCCTTTTACTCCATCAAAACCGCTTGACATTACCCTGATGCATCAATAGTTTTATGTTATAAGCATAAATGAAATTTAAATAAGATACTATTCATGAGTAAAAACATTAATTCAGATACTATGTCAAGAGATAATCTTACTGCGCAAGAGCTGGGAGTAGAGCTACTTAGAGCAATAACTACAAGAGAGTCTGTAGAATCTATCATAAATCTTATAAAGCTCGGTGCTGATGTAAATGCTCGGGATGCTCCTGGTCGGAGCCCGCTATATTTTGCTTGCTCTTATAATAATACTGAGATTGCAACT
>CAYGNF010000008.1:21593-35320 GCA_964351245.1 uncultured Rickettsiaceae bacterium
ATACTGAGATTGCAACTCGCCTTATCGAGCATGGTGCTGATGTAGATTTATCCTTACTAAAAGCTTTTGTAAGAAATAATGAGATAAATCAAATTAATTCAATAATGAACAATCCAGATCGGGAGCATGCTACTCTTCACATACATGAAGATAGAAATAATACACAAATATTAGATCTACTACATTTCCCTAGCGAATTTGATGGGTCTATAGAGTTGATAGGCACTGATGGTAATAATATAGAGTTACATTTTGATGCAGGACTAGGATACTTGATGAAATAGATTTATATGTAGTGTTAAATACTTACCGCTTCCCCCTACTTCTGCCCTTTTTTCAAAGGTAACGGGGATAACTAGTATAGATGTTTCTTGTATTGCAAAGGTAGCAGTAAGCCGGATCCTGTACGCCTAAGCGTGGTGATGATTTATCTCGTCTTGATGTTACCATCAAAATCTAGCGATCTACCCGCGCATCTAGAAACAGCAAAATTTCCCTATATTGCAATAATATAAACGATACGCCTATTTGACCTTGCTTCTGGCGGGGTTTACCATGCCTTTTTTGTCGCCAAAAAAGCGGTGCGCTCTTACCGCACCTTTTCACCCTTACTTCTTAAATAGAAGCGGTATATTTTCTGTGGCACTTTCCTTAAGGTTTCCCTCACTGGGTGTTACCCAGCACCATTTTACTGTGAAGTCCGGACTTTCCTCGGCTTTTATTAAGCCGCCATCACCTTGCTACCTTAGCAAGTTTATTATACTGGAATGGGACGAAAATTCAATAGAATTAAGGGAAAATATTACTAAGCTTCTGGACAACACAGGTAGATTACTTAAGTAACCCTGATGTACAAATTGTAAAACAGAGTTGCCTGTGTTTCGGGGGAATGGATCTAGAGTCTGTTAGACTTAATCATTTTAGTTTTAAGATCATCCCATGCGTAGTGAGTATTAACAGTCTTTACTTCTGTAACTATTATATCTCCATTGGGCATCTGCACAACATCGCAACCATTTTTCAAAGATTCAGTAATAATAGGAGTGACCTTGCATATATACTTCATATTGGTTAGTATATCATTTGTGTTTTCTTGAATTTCTTTCATATGAACTAACTATATTAAATTTATAACATGGACTATTATATCTCAAAAACAAAGAAAAGGCAATATTAAATTTATAAATATATCAGTATGTATAAAAAATTTTAGAGAAAAATACTCGCTACAAGATAATAGAGCGGTATTCCAAATAATATATTAAATGGAAATGTAACACCGAGGCTTGTAGGTAGATAAATAGAGGAATTAGCCTCGGGTAATGCAAGCCTCATAGCAGCAGGCACAGCAATATATGAACTACTAGCCATTAAAGTCATAAATAATACTCCATCAGCTTTACTAAGTCCAATGCAATATGAAATAGCAAGGCCTAATAAAGCGCTTGTTAAAGGCATATAAATACCGTACGCAATAACAGAATAAGTAATAGAATTTAAGCTTTGCATATTCCTTGTAACAATTAGACCAAGATCTAGCATAAACATACATAAAATTCCTTGAAATGGATCCACTAAAAATGGCGCCACTTTCTCAAGCCCAGGTACTCCAGAAACAAACCCGACAAAAAAAGAGCCTAGAATAAGCAGCACAGATCCATTTGCAAAAATTTCTGTAGCTAGCCTCCACTCCTCCTTGGAGTGAATATTGGTTTCGGGGGCAAACTTATGGGCTAAAAATAAGCCAGACAAAATTGCTGGCGCTTCCATTAATGCAAGAATAGAAGACATATACCCAGAATACTGCTCTTGGTTTAGGATGAGAAAATTTACAGCAGCTGCAAATGTAACGATACTTACTGAGCCATAATGAGCAGATAGTGCAGCTGAAGTTGGTTTATCTAAAGAGGTAGTATTGCATAATAAATAAAATCCTAAAAATGGCAGCAGAAAGCTCATTGCAATACCGCATATTATAGTCATCAGTATGTGAGTAGAGAAATGTTCTATAGTGCATACAGATACACCTCCATTAAAACCGATAGACATCATGATATATATAGCAAGATACCTACCCATACTATCGGGCACAGTAAGGTCCGACTTCAAAAAACCAGCAAAAGCACCTAGGAGAAAAAATAAAACGCCTGGAGAAAGTGCATTTTGTGCAAAAATCTCAAACAATGAAGCCTCGATATTTTGGATGAATATACCATTTCATATGATAATTGCGATAGATTGTCAAGGATAGATCGATTGTTCATCCTTGTGACTATTAGGATGTATAGTTCTGATCAAAATAATTCTTGATATTTTTTGCAATCTCTTTAGAAATCCCTACTGCTTTTTGTAGATCTAGTTCTGATGCGTTTTGAATTGCATCGAATGAGCCAAAATAACTCAATAAAGATTTTTTGCGCACGGCACCTATACCAGGTATATTATCTACTTTTGATTGATATACTGCTTTTGTCCTTTTGCTTCTATGTGCAGTAATAGCAAAATTATGAGCCTCGTCTCTTAGAATCTGCAAGTATTTCATCTGGCTTTGATTATTACTAAGAGTAAAAGCTACTCTATTTTTCATGTGAAAATACTCCCCACCAGCATCTCGCTTTTCGCCTTTTGACATACATGCAATGGGTATATCCACCCCTTCTTCTGCAAGTACTTTAAGGGCCGCGCTTAAATGCCCCTTGCCACCATCAAGTATAATTAAAGAGGGTATTTTTTCTGGATCTGTGACGAATCTTTTTATCCTTCTACCCAAAACCTCTTTCATCATACCATAATCATCGCCACCACTATTACTTAAATTCGATTTAATTGTATATTTTCTATACTCATTTTTCATTAAACCTTCTGATCCAGCTACCACCATTGAACCTACTGCATACTGCCCCATAATATGACTATTATCGTAAAACTCTATTCGCGTTGGTACTTCTGGAAGCTCAAATAGCTCTTTAATAGACTCTAATATACCTACATTCTTCATTCTGGATGCAACTTCCCTTTTTAAAGACTCGTTAACATTCAGCATCACATGGTCAAGAAGCTTCTTTGTATCTCCAGATTTTTTGGGGATAATAAACTTGCATTTTATGCCATGTAGTTTTTTTAGAGCCTCTTCTACAGATTCTTGGGACTCAATAGAAACATTACTAATAATACTGGGAGCAGGGATTTTAGATTGATAAAATTGACCAACAAAACTACCAAATACCTCCTCTATTGATGCATCCTCTGAATGTTTTGGGAAATAAATATTAGAACCAAAATTTTGCCCTGCCCTATAGAAGAAAATTTGAATACAGTAAATGTGATTTTCGTGCGCAATTCCTATCACATCCGAGTCTTCTACTGCACCCAGGCCATTTGTATTGATTTGTATATAGCTTAGAGCTTTAATCCCGTCTCTAATTTCTGCTGCTTTTTCGAATTCAAGAGCTTCTGAAAATTCTTGCATCTTACAAGATAATTCTTCATGCAAAGCTTTACTTTGACCCTTAAGAAACTTGAGAGTACAATCTATACTTGATTCATAATCTTCCCTAGATATCTTACCTACGCAAGGAGCAGAGCATCTCTTAATTTGATATTGCAAGCAAGGACGCTTTCTGTTTGCAAAGTAATTATCAGTGCAACCCCTGATTTTAAAGATTTTTTTTATTATATTGATAGTGCGATCTACATCTAAGGAATTTGCAAATGGTCCGAAATATTTATCTTTGTCCAATTTTTTACCTCTATATTTACTAATCTGAGGAAAATCATGGGCAAAGTTTATTTTTATAAAAGGGAAGGATTTATCGTCTTTTAATAAAATATTAAATCGAGGTTGATACTGCTTAATTTGGGCAGCTTCAAGAATAAATGCCTCAGCTTCTGAAGATGTAACAATATATTCAGCACTAGAGGTTAAAAATACCATTCTCGCAAGTCTATTGGTAAGATCTGCGGTCTTTGTATAATATACCACTCTTTTTCTAAGACTTTTGGCTTTGCCGATATATAAAATATTGCCTTGATCATCTAGCATTTTATATATTCCAGGCTTTTCAGGGAGCGTGCTCCAAAATTGTTTTATTAAATCTACTCCTCTCATCTCAGGCACTACATGCTCTTGCCTATAAAATCCTTTGGATTTACTGGCTTATTACGCACCAAAACCTCAAAATGTAAATGCTCCCCTCGTGATGTACCCGAAAGACCTTGTATTCCGATTTTTTGCCCCAAAATTACTTTATCCCCCTCCTGCACCGCAATCTTTGAAAGATGAGCGTATCTTGTTTTAATATTATTAGAATGTTTGATCACGATATTATTTCCGTATCCTTTTACTCTCGAAACCTCCTCTACCACTCCGTCACCTGCAGTTCTTATAATGCAGGATCTAGAGCCTGCAATATCTAGACCTCTATGAAATGCTTTTTTCTTAGTCCTCGGATGAATCCTTGGTCCAAAATTGCTAGTAATTCTTCTAAGATCCACTGGAGGATATAATGGGAGATATTTTGTATTATTGTGCAGATTAGTAATCTTCTTAAAATACTCCAATTTATTATATTGACTACTCTTAGACTTTTTAGATAAAATAACGCTTCCTTTTTTAACATTACGTCCTATTTCTGTGCCAAGAATTTTATATTTGTCGTTTAGAGTAGATAGTAACAGGCATAAATTATTGTATTTTTTCTCAGCATTAATTTCAATGGCATTTTTTACTTTATAAGTTTTTACAAAGCTCGCTAAGAATAGTTGATTAGATTGGTTCGTAGTAATTGCTTTTCCATAAAATGTCGAAAATATCTTGTCATCAGACTCTATTCCACTTAAATCAAATTTTGCGATAATTTCTCCGTTAGGTATTGCATAATTATCTTTGACTTGCTTGCGAATTTTCTCTCTAAGATATTTAGCATTATCCTGGTATGCGCATGAAGATACCATGCAGGCAAGAAAAAAAAATATGATCTTATTAAGCATTTTCTATTAATTCCATATGTAAATTTTGAACTAAAGCCTCAACACCCTCCATATTACAAAAAATTGTTACTTTAATCTCCGAGTGAGCAATACCAAGAATTTTTGTATCGAATTGGTTAAATATTCTAACAAGATTTGCCATAATTGCAAGATCATGTTTTAGAGCAGCACCAACTACTGTAATAGATGCGATATTCTTACTGATGCAATATGAATAACTTATTTGATCTAAAACCCTAGATAAACGTTCCTCAAATTCTTCTTTGATGCTTAGTACAAAATTATTATCAGTATAATTTAGTATATAGTTAATATTAATTTGCGCTCTTGCAACTTCCTGTATAAAAGAATGAAAATCTAAGTCTATGTCTGATACGCTAACAAGAGATAGATTTTTGAAATATGATATACCGGTGATTTTATGAGTTTCGTTTACTTCATTCATAATAGATGTTCCTGATTTTTGGGTAAAACTTGAAAAAATTCTTAATGGCACTCTGTATCTCATGCATATTTCAACGCATCTAGGATCAAGAACCTTAGCCCCAGTACCAGCAAGTTCGATGACTTCAGCAAAACTAATTTGCTTGATAATTTGTGCTGATGGTAATAATCTTGGATCTATAGTATAAATTCCCTCTACGTCTGTATATATATCGCAACTACTGGCCATAACTGATGCAGCTATTATTGCAGCGCTAGTATCTGACCCCCCTCTTCCAATAGTGGTGACTCTACCTTCATTACTAATAGCTTGAAAGCCTGTAATGACTGGTATTATATCAGTATTAAGCAAATCGAGTAGTTTAGAATTATCTACACCAGTAATTAGTGCATTGTTGTGCATGGAGTTAGAAGAAATACCCGCTTGCCATCCCTGCAATGATATTGCATCAAAACCAAGCTCAATAATCGCAAGAGTTAGTAATCCAGCAGATACAGTCTCTCCGGTCGATAATATATTATCTATCTCGGATGAATTAATATTATTGTGACTGGAAATGATATCATGGCACAAGCTTACTAATCTGTTTGTAGTTCCCGCCATTGCAGATACAACCACAATAATCTTATGACCTTGGTTGCGCACTGTTCTGATTATTTCAGCAACGTGCTTAATTCTTTCTACGCTACCAAGAGATGTGCCTCCAAATTTCAAAACCAGCAGTGACATTTATCAAAAATCCTGTTTCACTTTTTCAAAAAATTAGTGTAGCTTAAATGCATGAATAAACTTCCATAAGAAATATAGCAAATTTTATTCCTATGTCATTTATCAATGAAGAAGTCAAGAAATTTACTTCAAAAGCGTCCATGTGGTGGAGTACTAGCTCTGGGCCCTTTAAAATGCTCCACCAAATTAATCCTACTAGGCTTAGTTATATTACAAGTAAAATAAAAAGCCATTACTCATTAAAAAATAAAGGTGAGTTTGCGGGACTAAAAATTCTTGATGTAGGCTGCGGTGGAGGTATATGCTCTATTCCCCTAGCAAAACTGGGTGCGCAAGTCACTGGTATTGATGCTGGAGATAAGAATATAGAAGCCGCCCAAAAACGAGCAGAAGAGGTTGGTGTAAGTGTAGAGTTTAAATCAGATCTCTTGCACAACATCAAAGAAGAAAATCATTATGATGTGGTCCTATGTCTTGAAGTATTAGAGCATGTAGCAAATCCTAATAATTTTTTTGCTGAGTTTAAGCGAGTATTAAAAAAAGACGGGTTGCTTATAGTCTCCACTATTAATAGAACTATTAAAGCAAAAATTATGGCTATATGCATAGCCGAATACTTACTCCAGGCTCTTCCTAGAGGCACACATGAATACAATAAATTTCTCAAACCATCAGAACTTATTCTGCCGGCAAAAAATAATAACTTAGATTGCGTAGATATCTCTGGTATTACTTATGATTTATTCAAGCAAAAATGGGAAATTACAAAAGATATTGATGTAAATTATATAACAACTTTTATAAAAAAAATTGATCTATACTAGAAAATCTGTATACACAAATGCACAAAATATAAAATAAATAATATGTCAAAAAATATATCCGCTCTTGATAAGCAAGGCCAGAGTGATAATAATGATGCCAGAATATTATCTCGTGCTCAGCCTAATGGCTACAATTTACTTACTATCATAAAAAATAATGACGCCAAACCACTCGTAAAATTAATAGAGATTACAGGAAATGTAGATATAGTGTTGCAGAACTGGACGCCCTTGAATGCAGCAGTGCATATGCAAGATATTGATGTAGTATCGGAAATACTGTCATTAGGTGCTAACATCAACAAAAGAAATGAAATGAACTGCGGGAAGACTCGTATCCTTGAAATGCAAAATATATATGAAAACTATATCTTTGGAGATGCTCCTATTGAAATTGCAGTTGATACTAAAAATCTAGAAATGATAAAATTATTACACAGAAATGGCGCTGATATACATACAAAAAATCCAAGGACCGGTCTTCCTATTATACATAAGGCATTAGCACATAATGAACTCGATATTATCAAATTTTTAATTACAGAAGGAGTAAATCCAAATGAGGTAGATAATTGTCATCGTACACCTCTTATTAAAGCAATTATCGAGGATCAATATGAAGCAGCGAAATTACTTCTAAATCATGGCGCGCATGTAAATACTTCAGATAATCAAGGCAATACACCACTTTACGAAGCTATAAAATTAACTAGAGATCTACAATTTATTGAGTTGCTGTTGGAACATAATGCTGATACTAACTCTATAAATAATAATCATCATACACCTCTGCACTGCGCTTTGCATAAAGTATTGGAGCAAGGGTTTGTAGGCAAGCAGGAGAATGCCGAAAATGAATCTATTATCACGCACCAGGAAAACTACTTGGGTGAACATCTCAATACAGATATAATGCCCATAGGTTATGATGTAATAGATATGCTAATTTACTACAATGATACCTCAGAAAATCTTATATTCAATCAAGAAGAATTATGTGTATTAGGAGAGATAAGAATAGATGCTCTCTTTAATCCATCCTCCTTAAAATGAAGGAGCTACAAGAAATCTGTTATGGTAAGTGCAGATATATGACAGATTCAAATTTATTGAAACAATACGAGTATTATAAACTATATGGTTCTTGATAGGGTATTTTGGATTTAATATTCTGAGCATAGTATTTTTTCAATGAAGAAGTAAATATATATTTGTGGATCGTAGCATAAGGAATAATTATGGAAATATTTGAAATTTTTTATTCAATTCTTACGACATTAACCTCCGTTAGAAATCAATATTTATACTTTAATAATACATGTGCAAATTTTCTTATAGAGTCTGATATAGATCATGAATCTACTAAAAGCAAATCACCTCTTTGTCACGAAAAGTTTGAGGATATAATTTTTGTAGATACAAATAATATCATTCAAAATAATCACCAAAATTATGATGCTAATCAAGAGAGATACATGACGCCTAGCGATTCCGTTGAATCTCTTTCTAATCTTATTAATGAGTTTTATATATTTGATGAATTTCAAGACAATAGAGGTACAAGAGGATTCGGATACTCAAGAGAGTCTAGTCCAATGCAACAAGAATATGAATTCCTAGAATATGATGCTGATTTATTTACTCATATAATAAATCCCAATACAATCACTAAAGTAATATTAGGTCAAGTAGTAAGTCAACAGGATGAGGGTATTACGT
Organism: uncultured Rickettsiaceae bacterium; assembly: GCA_964351245.1. Taxonomy (GTDB): domain Bacteria; phylum Pseudomonadota; class Alphaproteobacteria; order Rickettsiales; family Rickettsiaceae; genus JANRKH01. Next base: position 30,300 of record CAYGNF010000008.1, read on the forward strand.
TTTAATCCACTATTATGAAACTTGCATATGGATCTATAAACATTAATCTTATATTATCAGAATAACACATCCTCCTGTCTATAATCATAGACAGATGATTTTGCTCATTATTACCCCTTTAAAAATAGCTACTTTCTTCTCAAGAAAGCAGGTACATCGTATATATCGTCAGACTCATTTATGACTTCTACCTTATCTCCCTTAGGCATTAATTTATTATTAGACTCAGATTTTGGAAGGCTTGACTGCGCTGGAGGCATCACTTTACTTAAAAATCTACTGAATATTGATGGTTTAGATTCACTAATACTTGCTTTTTTCTGCTCAGAAACTATTGAAGAAATAATGCGTGGCTCACTGCTTTCGTCTAACTCAAATGATCTATGATCCTCGGACTCTTGAGGAGACATGTCTTGATGATTGTGCTCAAAAAATTCTTCATGATTGTCTTCACTAGCGATATCAGATGTATCATTAGATATCTTGTCTAGAGAGTTTTGATCTGAGTGTAGTTCTTCTGAGGGAATGATGGATGTAATTATTGTTGGCGAGGTAGATGCTTTATGTATTTCCCCAAGAATGTGATGGTCAATCCCAGTAGCGACCACAGAAACGCGTATAGTGCCTTCTAAGTCTTTATTATATGTAGAGCCAAAAATAATATTAGCGCTAGCGTCATCCCCTACTTCCTCTCGGATTTTATTTGCAGCTGCATCAACTTCGAATAAGGTCATATCGGATCCCCCAGTGATATTGATAAGCACCCCTCTTGCACCCTTGACTGATCTATGGTCAAGCAAAGGATTTGAAATTGCTGATTCTGCGGCTCTTACAGCTCTATCCTCAGAGCCAGATGCTTCGCCAGTGCCCATCATCGCCTTACCCATCTCTCTCATCACAGTTCTAATATCAGCAAAATCAAGGTTTATTAGACCTGGCATAATCATTAAATCAGTAATTCCCCTAACTCCGCTATGAAGAACGTCATCAGCCATCTTAAATGCATCGGCAAATGAGGTTTTTTCGTTAGCGATATGGAATAAATTTTGATTTGGAATGATGATTAGTGTATCTACATTCTTTTGCATGTCATCTAGACCTTTCTCAGCAAGAGATGTTCTATATTTTCCCTCGAAATGAAATGGCTTAGTTACAACTCCTACAGTTAAAACATCCATCTCTCTTGCTATTTTTGCGATAATTGGCGCTGCGCCAGTGCCAGTGCCGCCGCCCATCCCAGCAGTAACAAAAACCATATTACTGCCTTCAAGAATAGTTCTTATTTCGCTCTCAGATTCAATAGCCGCCTTTGCTCCTATCTCTGGTGAAGCACCTGCTCCTAGGCCTTTAGTTGTAGTTACTCCTAGCTGCAACTTATTATCTGCCAGAGAGAATTCTAGGGCCTGCGCATCTGTATTTGCAACTACGAATTTGGCGCCCTGTAAATTTGATTTAATCATATTATTTACAGCATTTCCGCCGGCTCCCCCTACTCCAAAGACAGTTATAGTTGGCTTTAATATTAGATTCTCTGGTAATTTGATGTTTATTGTCATTATTCTTTATTTTATATTCTTATCTTGAATATAATATGGTATTTTTTTTTGTACATACTAATGTTGTATACATATTACTATTTCATTCAAACTCGATAAAACTATTGATTAATTTATCATCTGCATACAATCTCTAAACATAATAAGTTTCTCATGATATTTGGTACATAAAATGCTGATATGTGCAAAAAACTACTTGCAATCACAACTATAAGTTGCTAATCTGAATTTGAGCACAATTTATAGTGCTCTGTTTTGCGGGGCTGCGCGATCTTACCTCTGGTTCCTTCTGTTGCTTACTTGTTGCGTAGCCCTTTCATCTTTTATATCCTATCGCATCATGAGAATATCGTTGATCTTCATGATTTGATATGAACTTATAAGTCATTATTTTATACCTATACTAGAGTAATATCATCTATTCCTTGTCACTTATCGTCTTTTTTGTCTTGGACGGAGAAGTAATATTCAAATTTTCTTAAAAACAGCTTAAATATTAGATGGAGATTTTCATTTAGTTTATTAGGTATGGATTTTTATCACGCAATAAATTGGCGGGGGCTTATAATCAAATACTCAGGGTGAATTGCCAAGGAGTTTGTCCTTTTATAGATTTAAAATGATGTATATGGATACTGTGTATATTCATTGGTGGGCGATGAGAGACTCGAACTCCCGACCACCTCGGTGTAAACGAGGCGCTCTACCAACTGAGCTAATCGCCCAACGAAAACTACATAGTAAGAAACCGGAATTATGCACTAAAATGCAGTAGTTTGCAATATTAAATTAAAAGCTTGATCAAAATAATAATGATCAGACCAATGAATCTTCTTGTGATTGAGGAGTCAGTTTCGTATCTACTGATATTCTTTCGTCAAAAACAAAGCAATCCCCTTCCCATCTCCCATTTTTATTACCAGTCTCTTCTAGATACTGTAATATACCTCCTTTAAGGTGATATACATTTTCGACTCCATGCTTTCTGAGATAGGCTGTCGATTTTTCACATCGAACACCGCCAGTACAAAACATCAATATTTTTTTGGCTTTTAGTGAGTTTTTATACTCCTCAAACCAAGAGGGAAAATCGCGAAAACTATCAGTGTTAGGATTAATCGAGTTCTTAAATGACCCAAGAGCTACCTCGTAATTATTTCTAGTATCTATAACTACTACGTCATCTTGGGCTAAATAATTATCCCAATCCTTTGGATCTATATACTCTCCTTTTAGACTATTAACATCTAGTTCTGGTAGCCCCATTGTAATAATTTCATTTTTAAGCTTTACTTTGAGCTTTGCGAATGGGCGACTCTTAGAATAGTTGATTTTATATATTAACTCAGCCTTATCCGCTATTATTTTGAGATATTCAATAATGAAGTTGATATTTTCTTTATTGCCAGATAAAGAGCCATTCAAGCCTTCTGAGGCAATAAGTACAGTGCCTTTTAATGATTTTCTCATGCATATAGCAGTAATTTTTGATAATAAAATATCGGGATTATGTATGCTAATAAAGCAATAAAAGCTTGTTATTGTGCATTGATCATGATATTTGTCCATTAGTAAGCTCTATTCATGAAAAACAACATGATAATGAATTTTATAAAAAAATCAATCTACTTATTCAATTAATGTAAATCTTCAGTCTTGATATGGCTCTTCTTTGATCGTTTGTGTAAAAAAATTTTCTCTTAAGCTTATGTTAAAAGCTATATCTATTCTTACAATTTCATCACGTAATAAATATATACCCATACATTAATTATTGCTTTGTACAAATGATTCAAGGGTTTGATAATTCACTTCTCTGATTTCACCTTTTTTCATGTCATCAATTTGAAAAGGTCCGTAAGAAATCCTGATTAATCTATTTACCATCATTCCTAAAGATTCGAACATATTACGAATCTCTCTATTCTTTCCCTCGTGAATTATTACCTCAAACCAATGGTTGGTTTTATTGCTTTTTTCTAGTTTGATAGAAGCTGGTTTATATTGTATTCCATTATGCACTATACCTTTCTCTAAATCCTTGAGATTATTTTGTGTAAATTTACCGTAAGCCTTCACCTTATACACTCTAGAGAAATTGTTTTGAGGTAATTCGAGTTGCCTTGCGATTTGCCCTGAATTAGTAAGGAGTAACATTCCCTCGCTCTCAATATCTAGCCTTCCAACTGAAATAATATGTGTAGTATTAATTTTAATATTATCAAAAATAGTGGGCCTGCCTTTTGGATCATTATGAGTGGTGATTAGGCCTCTTGGCTTATAATACTGCCATAATTTAATAGATGGCTTATATAGCATCACTCCTTCAACTTCGATGACATCCTCGCTACTATCTACAAATGTAGTAACTGATACTGCTATTACATTATTTACCTTAACCTTGCCTTCTATAATAAGTTTCTCGGCATTTCTTCTAGAGCAATATCCGCACGCACTAATAACCTTAGCTAGCCTCTCTGTCATTTCCTTAACTCTAGTCTTATTTTGATACCAGAATATGCATTTATTGTAAAATAAGCGCAAGAAAGTATAAAAGCAAGGCATGGCGCATAGGCAAAATCATAATAAGACGAAATAAAAAGGGAGATACAACACCCAATTGATGAAATAATACTGCTTATTAACAACATTTGTCTTGGAGAATGAGAAATATATCGTGCGATTGATGGGGGTAATACTAGTAATGATGTGATCAATAAAATGCCTACTATATTGGCTGTAACAGCTATGGTGATGCATAATAATAACTTAGCAAAAAAATTTACTCTCCTAACATTAATGCCCTTGATACGTGCTAAGTCTTCCGATATGGAGCTCAGAACTATCTGATCCAAAAAAATTAATAAAAACCCGATTATCGCTATTAGAATACATGCGATAATATATAAATCTTGTATATTAATAGACATTACATCGCCTAGCATAAATTCTTTTAGCTGAATTTTCCCACCTGAAATATCTGATGCTAAAATAGTTACCGAAATAAATAAACAGCTCAAAGAGATGATTTTGGAACTATCATCTAATCTTTTTTCTATATTCATAAATTCCATCATCGAAACAAATATGCAGGCGATTACAATTGAAGAGAGAGACTGACTACATCCAAAAAAATATGTAATAACAAGAGACAGCATTATAGAATGTGATAAAGCATCTCCTATGCTAGATAGCCTATTCCATATAACGTAAGGACCAAGTAACCCGAGCCCTAGGGATATTAATATTAAACAAATAGAAATTTCGATCACTTAGCGTAGATATTATTTGATATATAATTAAATGCGAAAACTAGTATACATCAAGTGAAGAAAATTTCTATCTATTTTAGTGGCATATATTATACCAGCTCCATAATCCCCTCATCAAAGGCATGCACTCATGTGTGCTTGATATCACTAAGAATTAACAAATATAGATAAACTCCTATAAATCTTTTGATAC
>CAYGNF010000009.1:0-34225 GCA_964351245.1 uncultured Rickettsiaceae bacterium
GTGGTAAGCTCATCATAGACTATCTCAGTACCTTAAAAAAAGATCTAGCCGTCTCAAAATTAAAAAAATTTAAAAAACAGCTCATTTGATGCAAGGCACAAAAAAAAATATTATTTTTATGGGTACTCCGGCATTTGGGGCTCCGGCACTGGAGCTACTAATTCAAGAGCATAATGTTGTAGCCGTATTTACTAGCCCTCCCAAGCCTTGTGGTAGACGACTGCAGATACAAAAAACCCCAATACATCAAGTAGCAGAAAAAAATAATATCCAGGTATATTCACCAAAAACTTTAAGAAACGAAGAAGTACTTAGACTTATCAATTCAATAGACGCTGATATTATAGTGGTTTGCGCATATGGCTTTATTATTCCACCAAAAATTCTAGAAGCAAAAAAATATGGATGTGTTAATCTCCATCCCTCAAAGCTACCAAGATTCAGGGGTGCAAGCCCCTTGCAACATACAATCATAGAAGGAGATAATACATCTGCGATATGTATAATAAAAATGGATGCAGGGATTGATACAGGGCCAATTTTAGCGCAACACGATTTTGTTTTGCCAAAAAGACCTGCTCTCTCTTGGCTTCATGATTATACTGCGCATAATGGAGCAGACATACTCAGTAAAGCAATATCGAGTATAGAATATATTACTCCAGTACTGCAATCTACAGAAGGTGCAACATATGCTAATAAATTATCCAAGGAAGATTCTTACATTAATTGGAAGATGAGTGCTGAAAAAATAGATTCCAAGATCAGAGGATATGTATCATGGCCTGGCAGCATCACAAAAAGCAATCTGGGAGACATTAAAATCATAGAAGCCAGGAGTATATCACTAAATCATAACAATAACCCTGCGGCGATACTTGATCATAATGATCTGATTATTGCATGCGGAGAACATGCTATACAAATCGACATATTGCAACTGCCGGGCAAAAAAACTATGGATACGCGCAATTTCTTGAATGGGCATAAATTAGAATGGCTTGCCTAATATAAACACTTTTATCAAAGAATAGTACCAAATCCGATAATTTAATCTGGTATTTTATAAGATTAAATCCTGATTGGTAGAGTCCGGGCTCACGTAACTATTGTGGATAATTTGTGCTTAGATGCGAGCATCATATAATGAGATGTTGTATCTGTGATAAGAAATCTTTCGTCATCACCTATATAACGCACAAATTTTGCAGGTCTCCCGGCCCATAATTCTTTAGATTTAATGACTTTGCCTGGAGTCACTAAGGACCCTGCTGCTACAAAAGCATAAGATTCTATAATCACATTATCCATGATAATAGAGCCCATACCTATAAACGAATCATCATGTAAATTGCAAGCATGTAGCAGACAAAGATGTCCTATAGTCACTCTATCGCCTATTGTACAGGGGCCATTAAGCCTTGAAGTATGTATCACTGTGCCATCTTGAATATTCACTTGCCGGCCTACATATACTGGTGCTACATCTCCTCTGATCACACTATTGTACCACACGCTAGAATCTGCAGCTATGTGAACATCCCCAATAATACTCACTCCAGCTGCTATAAAAACACTAGGATGAATTTGCGGCGCTTTGTTCTCGTAATTTAATATCATTGCTCTAATATTCTATTATATTATATTTATGATATAGTGTTTTTAGATATTTACTATTCTTCATAGAGATAGTCTCGTCTGTGATGATTTTAGCATATCTATAGCTTCTTGGATTTGCTCTACTAAATGCTATATAAATTTTAGTAGGAATAGGGCTAATATATCCAACATTTTTAATATTTTTTTGGACTCCATTCACTGTAGCATAATCTCGTAGTACATTCTCATCTTCAATATACACCGAAATATTACCACCCATAAGTTTTTTGATATTATCACCCACAGGATCTTCTTTGCTAGAGAATGCAAAAGATTCAGGATCGGAAAGATAATTTGAGTAAATATAGGATTTCAGCTCTAAAGGATATGAATATCCATCAACTAAGCCAATAATTCTACCAGATAAAGATGGGATACCGTCATAAAACCAATTATTGTCTGAGTCAACAAAGGCAGCAACTTGTGAATATGCCTGACTAACGGATGGAAATCTAGCTTTAATTTCATCTATATTTGCTCCAAATACACCATCTATCACTCCTGTCTGTAAATGCTTTAATGCCTTTTCCCAAGACATTATTTGGTAATCTATTTCTATACCGTGCTTTGCAAAGGCTTTTCTTGCCAGCTCGACTAACATACCCTCCCGATCACTGTGAGGTTTGCATGCATATGGGCAGTAATAATCAGATACTATCACTAATTTTGTTTGGGGCGGGAGCTCTTGTTGTGCCGGACTTTTTGTTGATGGTGCTGCATGTTTTGCTGCATTAATAGAGCCTATAGTGATCAATATATAAAAAAACACTAATCCTGATGCTTTTACAAAAAATGAGGCTTTATTTTGCATCCATACTCTTCTAAACTAGTTTAAATAATATATATTTAACTTATATGAAAATCGAAGATGAAGGAATCATTTTATCACAAAGACAGATGCAAGAAAATATGCTGTTGCTCAAAATCCTATCCAGGAATCACGGCGTATGCTCTGGTATCGCAAAAAATGTTAAGTCATCAAAAAGATATGATTATCAAGCATGTAGTTTAGTAAAATTTGAGAGGTTTGTAAGGCTTGAAAACCAGCTAGGTGTATTATGTTGCCATAAAATTAGATCTTTTCAAGGAGAGATAATATCATCAAAAATCAATCTTTATAAATTTAAGAATTTAGCGAATTTAATATTGTCGTCGTTTAGAGAATATGAATCTCATGTTGATATTTTCTGCTTTATGGAGGATTTCCTATCTTCATTAGATAAAGTTTCATGGCTCAAATATTGCAACTACGAATTTGGAATACTAAAAAATGCTGGATATGCCTTAGATTTATCTCGCTGCGCAGTATCAGGCACTTCCGAAGATTTAGCATTTGTCTCACCTAAATCCGGCAAAGCAGTCTCTAAAAAATGCGCCGAAGGCTACGAGCACCTCCTTCTAACATTACCTAATTTCTTACACAAAAAAATTGAACCATTATCACAAAGTGAGGTTTTAGCAGCGTTAGATCTTACCGAATATTTCTTTAAAAGATACATATGGCTCAAACAAGACTCTGGAATTAATGGTGCAGATAGAACCATCCTGAGATCTATAGCTGCCCAGATTGCAAGCTAATTATGATAATATCTATGGTATCACGGCATATTTATAATAATGCACTATTAGTGTAGCAATTAAACTTATATATTTCTTGTCGCATATGGGATTTTAAATCTAATACCTTCTATTTCTTTATTGATTATAATCTGGCAACCTAAGCGAGAAGTTTCCTTCAGACCGAATGCAAGATCTAACATATCTTCTTCTGCCTCTTCTGCGGGTGGCAACTTATCGAAATATTCTTTATCTTCTACAATTACATGGCATGTGGAGCATGCAAGCGAGCCTTCGCAAGCGCCTTCTAAATCTACATCATGGTTCTTTGCAACCTCTAAAACAGATAGACCGTCTTGCGCATCTATCTCTATTTCTTCATCATTTTCTACTATAAATGTTATTTTGGTCATATGGTATATTAAATCTATAAAAGTTGATTAATGTCTCTGCCAGATAAATACTCAGTCAGAGATTTATTGATAATTCTATTAATAAAACTTTCTGCTACTTGATTAAAAACAACAAAGTCTCTTTCTAATTCCTTAAAAGTTAAAATATCTAGTTTTTGAGTTAAGTCATTACTTTTTTGTACTAATATCTTTGTATCATTATTATCTTGAGAGATATCATCTCTGATCAATGGCTCTAGGGCTTTTATTGTAGCTTTAATATCTTGCCTTAACTTCAGCATTTGCGCTTGCTCTCTATCACTTGCTACATTATCCATAGCAGATTTCAGCATATGATATAAATCTGTATTACTGAGTCCAAAAGTGGGTTTAATTTCAAGATCAATCTTTTGACCTGAAGCTAGCTCTGATGCATGCACCGAAAGCAGTCCGTCTACATCTATCTGAAAGGTTACCTCTACTTCTATTTTGCCAGCTCGTTGCGGTGGAAGATTTTTTATTGAAAATCTTGCAAGAGACCTGCATAGTGAAGCGAGCTCTCTGTCACCTTGGATAACATGAAATTCTATACCTGTCTGCCCGTCTATATGCGTGGTAAATTTTTTAGTAAAAGAAGAAGGAATTGGAGTATTTCTGGGAATAATAATGTCTACAAGGCCTCCCATCAATTCTATCCCAAGTGATAATGGTACAAGATCTATTATTGGATTTAAAGATTTTGAATATAGATTCCATCCCTGCATCCCTGCCCCAAGTGCCACTATTGTATCTGGATTATGATTTGATATTATCTCGATTCCCACAAAAGCTTCTGCAATTTTTTTGGAAACTATGTTAGGCCTTGTTGACCCTCCTACTAAAAGAATTCCGTCTAATTGTATAAAATTGCTCGCACGATGAAGTTTTTGGCATATTTTAATAGTTTTATCTATAACATAGCTTATAGCCAAATCAACTTCGGCTGGTAACAGGCTAATTCCATCTATCTCTTTTGCTGTTTCTTTGATATATTTTGCTTTTTGCAAGAAGGCTCGTGTTGTCACTTCTTCCTTGGATATACTATACTTATCTGCGAGTAATTTTGCTACTTCATAATCTATATCATCTCCTCCTAGTGATGCATCACCCCCTAAAGCTTCTGCTTTAAATACACCATTGTTAATCGATATTATGGAGACGTCAAAAGTACCTCCCCCAAGATCATAAACCATGTAAGACCCCTCGGCCTTTGAATCAAGTCCGTAGAAATAGCATGCCGCAGTAGGCTCTGGAATCAACCTTACAACCTCAATCCCCGCAAGACTTGCCGAGTGTTTGACCATAGATTTTGCATTATCATCAAAATAAGCCGGCACTGAAACTACTGCTTTTTTTACCTCCTGAACAAGTCTAGATTCCGCTGCTGACTTTAATCTAGAAAAAATTATTGAGGCGACTTCTATTATATGTATTTTTTTTTCATCTAGCATCATGTATAGACCGCCTTCTTCTTCATACAAGATGGATTTGAGATCGCTATTTATAATTGATGAATCGATAATGTCTTGATAATTTTTACCGAATAATCTTTTGATAGATTTGATTTTATGCCCTGATATTTCTAGCTCTGAAGATAAAAGAGGATTATTCCCTGATATCGAAATTAATTCTACCCCCTCAATTGAACCTATAGAGATTAAAGAGTTGGTAGTACCAAAATCTATTCCTACGATTATTTCTTTTGATTTTTCTTGGGCTTCTTTCTGAGGATCTACTATATCTAATAGCATATTTCTATTTTTTTATTTATTGCTTCAATGAGGTTATCGTAATACTTCAAATATACTGTATTTTTCGCAGCCTCCTTTATTATTTTTTGTTCAAAAGCGCGTGCAATAGAATTTACTGTATTTGCCCTACTCTTCTGAATTCTCTCGAAAATATTAGTCAGATTGACTAAGTCCTTTACTTTTTCTAGCGTCTCTATTTCTTCTATTAGATCTAATAAAAATATTTTATCTGTATATCCTTTTGCAGTAAGGTCATCTGCGAGATCAAGATTAAAGTTATTTTTCAAAATAAAGCACGCTCTCTGATAATCATTTTTTAGTGTCCTGTATGCCATATTCAAATCTGATACTTGTACTATATCAAGAGATTTGGATCCTGAGTCGGGATGATGTTTTTTTTGTAACTCTATATATCTTTTCTCTAAATCCTCTAAATCTATGATGAACTTAGTCTCTAGGTTAAAAATTTGATAATAATTCATACGGCAAACGATTCCCCGCATCCACATTTTGCTTTTTCATTTGGGTTATTAAATATAAAGCCAGATTTAAACTTCTCTTCAATAAAATCCATCTCAGAGCCTATTAGATACATAATTGCCTTAGGATCTATTAGCACCTTAATATCATCATGGGTGATAATTTCTTCAAATGGTCTTGGGCTATCAGCATATTCTATAGTATATGTCATCCCAGAACATCCTCCAGATTTTACCCCTACTCTTATTCCGAAAGGCCTTGTATTCCTCTGGTCAAGCAAGTATTTAATTCTTTGGGATGCTGCTGGCAAGATTTTAATTGGCTGATTATTCTTATCGCTCATATATTTGATATTCTTAACTACTAGGACTTGGCAATCTTTTCTTTGTAATCCTTAATAGCGGCTTTTATTGCGTCTTCTGCCAATAAGGAACAATGAAGTTTTACTGGTGGCAATGAGAGTTCTTGTGCTATTGCTGTATTTTTTATCTCTCCTGCCTCTGTTATGCTCTTGCCTTTGATCCACTCAGTAACAAGAGAGCTTGAAGCCACAGCCGATCCGCAGCCGAAAGTCTTGAATTTTGCATCTTCAATAATGCCTGCATCATTTACAAGTATTTGTAATTTCATAACATCCCCGCATGCTGGAGCCCCGACAAGACCAGTTCCAACTCGATTATTTTCTTTATCTAAAGATCCTACATTCCTTGGATTCTCGTAATGATCTATTACTTTATTGCTATAAGCCATATATACCTCTTTCTATAATATTAATTGTTTCTATTATTTTGTGCTTTATAAAATATTGCATCTTAATGCTCCGCCCATTTTATCTTAGTTAAATCTATACCATCTTGCACCATTTCCCATAAAGGGCTCATATCTCGTAGCTTTTGGACTGAGTGCACTATAAGGGCAATCGCATATTCTACTTCTTCTTGAGTAGTAAAACGCCCAAATCCGAACCTAATTGAAGTATGCGCAAGGTCATCTGTGACTCCCATAGATCTTAAAACATATGAAGGCTCTAAAGATGCCGAGGTGCAAGCAGAGCCCGAAGATACCGCTAAATCTCTGATAGCAAGTATCATGGACTCGCCCTCAATATAAGAAAAACTAATATTTAATATGCCTCTATATCTTGCCCTTATATCTCCATTTACAAAAACATCAGGTACTGCCGATTTAATACTATCAAGAAAATAATTACTAAGATGTTCAGTGTGCTTGTATTCTTCTTCCATGTGATTCATAGCAATTTTTGCAGCCATACCGAGCCCTACAACCAATGGAGTTGGAACTGTTCCTGATCTTATACCTCTCTCCTGCCCTCCTCCATTCACTATAGGCTGCAGCTTTACTCTTGGTTTTTTTCTAACGTATAAAGCGCCAACTCCTTTTGGACCATATATTTTATGACCTGATATACTAGCAAGATCGATATTCATCTTTTCGACGTCAATAGAGATTTTACCGAATGCTTGAGCGATATCACTATGAAACCACACGCCCCTTTCTCTACATATTTTTCCAATCTCTTCCAGAGGTTGAATGACTCCAGTTTCGTTATTAACGGCCATCACTGATACAAGAATAGTATTTTCTGTGATCAATGCTCTAAGTTGATCTAGATCTATAAGGCCATTCTGGAGTACATCTAAGTATGTAACATGAAATCCCTCAAGTTCTAAGTGCCTTGCGGCATCAAGAACACATTTATGCTCAGTTTGGGCAACAATAATATGGTTTTTTGAATTTTTATAAAATCTTGCAACACCTTTAATTGCAATATTATTAGATTCTGTAGCCCCTGAAGTAAAGACTATCTCTTTAAGATTCGCATTAATCAGATCTGCAACTTCTTTTCTTGCATGCTCTACCGCAATTTCTGATTCCCATCCATATGAATGGCTTCTTGAATGAGGATTACCGAATTTTTCTGTAAAATATGGCAACATTGCATCCATTACCCTCGGGTCTACTGGAGTCGTCGATGGGTAATCAAAATATATTGGCATTTTTCTACCACCTGCCAATATTTTCTGTTTATGTTGTAATAATCTATCTATATTCATTGCTACCTTCTATTTTCTTCCAAATTGATATGAATTTCTCGGCATCTTGACGCGAGTTATTTAAGCCAAAACTGACTCTTATAGTGCTTCTAGTAATATCTTGGTTATAACCCATCTCGTGCAATACGTGGGATGTTTTTACCGTACCAGAAGAGCATGCAGAACCATTGCTTAAGTATATTTTTTCTTGATCAAATTTTATCAACTGCAAATTAGCATCTACACCTTGCATTGCGATCAGAGAAGTATTAGGCAATCTTGCTAAATTTTTACCTATGATCATAGCAGATTTACTATATGCGCTAATCTCTTCTTCCACAAAATCTCTAATTTGTTGTATTTTACTTCTATAAGTCTCAATCATTATATCTATCATAGATGCAGCATATCCTAAGCTGATAATAGGAATCATACTTTCAGTACCTGCACGATATTTTTTTTCCTGACCACCTCCAATCATTAAAGGCTCTAAATCAAAATCGTCAGGAATAATAAGAGCTCCAGCGCCTGTAAGACCTCCGATTTTATGACTGCTTATGCTAATAAAATCAATTTTCTTATCTTGTAGGTTAATATCAACTTTCCCGTAAGATTGAGCGCAATCTGAATGTAGAAACCCTCCATACTCATGGACTAAATCTCCTATCTGATCTAAATGCTCTATGATGCCAGTTTCGTTATTTGCCATCATAACTGACACAAGTACTCTTTTATGCGAACAAGATATAAGCTTCGATCTTAAATCTTCAAGATCTACAAAGCCCCTATGGTCTACTTTGAGCTTTTGTGCATTATTGATAGTTTTTGATGGCTCTATAACCGATAAATGATTTATAGGAGAATAAAGTACATAATCATCTTTAAAATTACTTATTATTAAGTTATTGGACTCTGTTGCACCAGAAGTAAATATAATCTTATGTTCATGTTTTTTAAGCTTGATATTCAAGCTGATTGCGATATTGGCTCTTGCCTCCTCTAACGCTTTCCGCGCAGCTCTTCCATATTCATGAACAGAGGAAGGGTTAAGGGGCTGACATAAATATCTCTCAAGCACATTAGGTAGACCAGATAGTGGGAATGTGCTAGAATTATGATCTAGATATGCGTGATATTCTGTCATGACTGGGTCCCTGGCGCTATTACATCTTTAATGGATACGTTATCAAGGTGAGATCTTATAGCATTACCAAGACCATACCACAAATCATGAGTCAGGCATTTTTGACTCTTGGTTATACATCCATATTTTTTATTGTCACAGCGAGTTATTGTAATTTTTTCTTCAACAGCGTCAATAATGTCACTAATTTTAATTAAATCGGCACTCTGGTTTAGCACGTATCCTCCCTTTGGACCTCTTGACGCTTTGACTATATTGATATTTTTCAATTTAACAAAAAGCTGCTCTAAATAACGCAAATCTATGTTCTGTCTTTGCGCTACTTCTGGTAACTTGACTGGACCTCTGCATGAATGTATTGCTATGTCTGCAAGTGCCATAACAGCATACCTGCCTCTTGTTGTGAGCATCATTATCTGTAACTCGCCTTCTTCCTGAAATAAATATCTTAAATTATTGCTAAAAAAACCTTCGTATGATACAATCATTCTTCGGTACTTATATATTAACTTAGTATTTTAGTCAGGAATTGTCAAGATGGCAGATATATTTTTTAATGGACCAGCAGGAAGAATTGAAGGCAAGTATTTTCAATCAACAAACCAAAAGGCTCCTGTGGCATTAGTGCTTCATCCTCACCCTTTATACGGAGGTAGTATGAATAACAAAGTAGTATATGCGATGTACAAGACATTGCTGAACCATGATATGTCGGTACTGCGTATAAATTTTAGAGGCGTTGGTAAGTCTCAAGGAGAGTATGATGGTGGTCTTGGAGAATTAACAGACGCAGCTACTGCACTTGATTGGCTACAACTTCGTAATCCAATTGCGAGCCATTACTGGATTGCTGGATTCTCTTTTGGTTCATGGATAGCGATGCAGCTCATTATGAGGAGACCAGAGATAAGTAATTTTATAGCAGTATCGCCTCCGGTGAATAAATTTGACTTTTCCTTCTTTTCTCCCTGTCCAGTACCTGGGATAATTATCCAAGGCAATCAAGATAGTATTGTAAGTGAAAATGAAGTAATGACTTTGGCCGATAAACTCTCTAAGCAAAAAATCAGAGTAGATTATGAATCAATCGAAGGTGCTGACCATTTTTATAGAGAAAAAATTCAAGAATTAGAAGGTAAGATCTCTGAATATGTTACCAATATTCAGAAAAATGCTCTTGGCGGATTACATTCGGGCAAATCAAAATCTAGAAAATCTGCACAAATGTTGCTCAATTAATCTATAGTATAGCATTAAAGCCCGCCTCATTCTTTTGCAAAAATTAATCCACACAAGTACTCGTAATAATATATGTGAGGCGATCTTGAGATATTCTTGAGTATAGAGTATATAACTTAAGATGAGACGCTCATACCCATTACATTATATCCGCAATCAACGTGATGTATTTCTCCTGTAATACCAGATGATAAATCACTAAGTAGGTATATGCTGCTCTTTGCTACATCTTCTAGGCTAGTATTCCTTTTGAGGGGAGATGTGGCTTTATGAACATCTAGCATTGATCTGAAATCCCCGATCGCGCTTGATGCTAAAGTTTTGATAGGCCCAGCAGACAATGCGTTTACCCTAATGTTTTTTGACCCTAAATCATAAGATAGGTATTTCACACTAGTCTCAAGAGCTGATTTTGCCACTCCCATCACATTATAATTTGGAATGACTTTTTCGGCACCAAAATAACTCATAGTTAATATACTAGCATTATCACTCAGTAACGATTCTGCTTCTTTTACTATAGATAGCAAAGAAAAACATGAGATATTCATTGTGTTTGTAAAATTCGCAAGGCTAGTATCAACATATCTCCCCTTAAGTTCATTTTTATCCGAAAATGCAATTGAGTGTACTATAAAATCCAGCTTGCCAAAATCATTGCCTATATCACGAAATAACTGAGTTATAGATTCTGGATTTGCTACATTACATTCATATATTCTATTGATATCCAGCTCCCCCGCCAGAGACTTCACTCTTTTACCCATAGCCTCATTAGGAAAAGTAAAGGCAAGTTCTGCGCCTTCTTGATGCGCTAATGTTGATATAGCCCACGCAATAGACATACTATTTGCAACTCCCATTATAAGACCCTTTTTACCTTTTAATAAGCCATGATTTGACACTGTATTCATTTTACCTTCCAACATTAGTATAATTATCTTGTCACTCTTATAACATCCTCTATGTTCTTGTACAAATAATTTGTTATTCTAAAGATATGAACTATTTCACTAATTTGCTAAAAAACGCCCCACTGAAATCATGTTTGATATGCGGGATCTTGACAAGCCTAAGCTTTGCTCCGGTGTTTTTTATACCCTCGCTAGTATGTGTAGGGTGCTTTGCATATATCATAAGTATACAAACTTGTTATAAAGATGCGTTTTGGTCTGGGTATATTTATGGATTTGGATATTTTTTATCAGGCCTATATTGGGTTGCAATAGGAGTATCGGTTTATTGGGAGCAATTTTGGTGGGCTGTTCCAATAGCATTATTTGGTCTTCCTATTTTCTTTGGTCAATTTTTTGGTTTAATTGGCATTATATCTTACTATTTTTCAAAAAGAGTATTATACACAAATAGTTTCACCTCTATTTGGTTATTATCGGAGTTATTAAGGGGTGTTTTATACACAGGCTTTCCGTGGAATTTGATAGGATATTCCTTTGCTTTTTCGGATGTGATGCTACAGACCACTAGTATATTTGGAATATACGGTCTTAGCGTTTTGACTGTATTTTCTTTTGCCTCTATTCATTATATTCTTAGCAAAGAATATAAAAAATTTGCCTTCATACTATTATTTGCGATAACCCCTTTATGGTATAGCGCATATCAATACGGATATAATAAATTATCAGATAATCCTGTGAGTCTTGGAGATATTAAAATTAGGATAGCTCAACCAAGTATACAGCAGACAGATAAATGGTCTATGGACAGATTTTGGGATAATTTATATCAACATCTTGAGCTCTCAATCTCTGATATATCAAGTTTCAAACCTGATATTATTGTATGGCCCGAATCTGCAGTGGTGTTGAGGCCGACTTATGTAGATGTATATAATGCGCTTCAATCTCTTACTATTGCATCTCATGCAACTCTCATTACTGGCGGAATCACTGATAATGCAAGTAATCCTCAAAGATCTAGAGATAGAATATATGCTTCGATATATGCTATGGACCCAAAAGGGCATATTATATTCGATTATCATAAATCGCATCTTGTTCCATTTGGAGAATACGTACCATTCTCAGAGTATATAAGCTATATGAATAAATTTACACCCGGGGATCAGGAATATTCGCCCGGAGTTCCTGGTTTTATAGTGCATTTAGATCAATATAATATTAAAATCAGGCCTCTTTTATGCTATGAATCAATTTTCCCAGATGAGGTTCTTATGAGTAATAAAAAGGCTGATATAATTTTGAATTTAACAAATGATGCGTGGTATGGAATTTCATCTGGCCCTTATCAGCATTTTTATATGGCAAGGGTACGGGCGGTAGAAAGCGCATTACCGCTAATAAGGGCTACAAATAACGGTGTTTCGGGTATTATTGATCCATATGGAAGAATTTTACAAAGAACTATTTTAAATGATGTGATTTGCCTTGACGGTGTCATACCTAATAAGCCAGAAACTGAGTCTTATTACTCTAAATACCGCAATAAATATCTTTATATTTATATAGGGCTTTCGTTAATATTATCATTATTTTGTGGTCGCAAGAAGCAATAGTGCAACATCTCATGATATTAGTAAAATATTACTAAGAATCAAATTGCACTTTACAAGAAAAATAATGTAATATATATTACATCAATCAACAATACATTACTAAATCTCATTAACAATGCGGCAGAAAAACTTCGAAACTAATAATCGCAAAGGCAAGGTTGATCTTGTGGATCAGCATGTAGGCAAAAGATTAAAGTTAAGGCGCTTGATGCTTGGTATTAGCAGACAAGAGATGAGTGAGGCAGTCAATGTAAGCGTTCAGCAGATTCAAAAATACGAAAAAGCTACTAATAGAATTTCTTCTGGTAAGTTATTTGCACTTGCTAAGCTCTTGTATGTCCCAGTGGAGTTTTTCTTTAAAGATGTTGATAAAAATGTTGATTACACCTTTGAGACTAAAGATAACAAAGATTCTTATAGTAATATTATAGCAATCCAAGATGCAAAAGAAGAATATGATAGTCTTGATACCTCTTTGGATAAAGATTTAGAGCGTCTGAGTCAAAGCTTTTGCTCAATTAAAAACCGTTCAATCAGAACAAAGATACTTGATTTGGTAAAATCATTATCTACTACTTGATAACACAAAATCTCTAATTGCAATCAGAGTATTACTAATACAGAATAATCAAAATTAAGTAGTATATTATTCCTTCATCCTGGACTCTTTAATTTTATCCAAAATATCTCGAAGTACATGATCTATTCCTTTCCCCCCCGCAGCAGAAATAAGATGCGCGGTTTTTCCTGTGTGAGATTGGAATCCTGCCAATATTTCTGAAGCTTCTTCTTCTGACTTGAGGTCTATTTTATTGAGGCATATAATCTCAAACTTCTTTGCTAATATTTCTGAGTAAGATTCGAGTTCTTTTCTGATAGTTCTGTAACTATGCAGCACATCTTCTGAGTTAATATCTATTAAATGCACAATGACTCCGCATCTCTCAATATGCTGCAGAAATTTATCTCCTAGACCAGATCCCATATGAGCTCCTTCGATCAATCCAGGTATATCTGCGATCACGAATTCTTCATCATGAATCTGTGACACCCCGAGTCCTGGAGTTAGAGTAGTAAATGGGTAGTCTGCTATTTTAGGCTTTGCGGCCGTTGTTACTGATAAAAAAGTAGATTTCCCAGCGTTTGGTAATCCTACAAGCCCTGCGTCAGATAGTATCTTAAGATTGAGCAATACAGTGGTCTGGCCCCCATCTTCTCCTTTGGTAGAACGTAATGGCGCTTGATTGATGGAAGATTTAAAATGAGTATTACCAAGCCCTCCCCTCCCTCCAGATAAGATTTTGAATTCTTCATATGCGATCTTAAAATCATAAATTAATATACTGCTAGTTTCATCAAAAATCTGCGTTCCTAATGGCACTTCGAGAATTAGATCTTCTGCAGCTTTGCCATATTTGTTCTTACTAGACCCGTTATTACCGCTATCTGCTTTAAAATGTCTGTTAAATCTAAAGTGAAGGAGAGTGTTGATATTGGGATTTGCGAGAAATATAATGCTCCCACCTCTACCTCCATCACCGCCATCAGGGCCTCCTTGGGGTACAAATTTTTCCCTTCGAAAACTGACTGCTCCGTCCCCTCCCTTACCACTCTGAATAAAAATTTTAGCATGGTCAATAAATTGCATTAATCGCCTCCAAAAGCTATAGTGACTACTACCGGAATGTAAATTAACGATACAAGACAAGATACTAAAACAGATGTAGCGACTCTCTCGGATCTAAATTTCATAACTGATGAAATCACTATAGTGTTTGATGCCATAGGTGCCGTAGATAAAAGTAACAATGCGCTATGCTCTGGTGTATCGTAAAATCCTAATACGAATTTATCAAGCAGTATAAAAATATTTACAAAAATAGGATACATAATATATTTAGAAAAAAGCGATGCGGCAATAAATTTTTTATCGATTTCTAAGCTATTAATCTTAGACATACCAAGGCCAATCATTAGCATACCTAAAATAGAATATGTACTACGCATGTCCTGCAAAAAATCGTCCAAAAAATCAGGCAAATTCAGTCCTATCAAGCTATAAGCACATCCTATGCTAAAAGCATGCAACATTGGCATGCTCAGTATCCTTTTAATACTCTCTCGCGTAGAACTTATGGATCTTGCGCAAATGTAATATCCAAGGGATGATTCGTAAATATTCACCCCAATCACACACATCATATATATGCTCAAAGTATAATCGTCGAATACACAAGAAGCGATGGGTAACATAAAATAACCTGTATTACCAGCTCCTGCACTCATTGCAAGAATATTTCTTGCCTCATCATCAAAGTGCCCGGAATAAAGTTTATAGGTTAAAAGACACAGTAAGCATGAGATAGTGTATGTTACTAAAGAAACTCCTATATCTGAAAAGGATAAATTAGCACTAGCTGGTACAGAAAAAAATACAATAGGAGCAATAAAATAAAATAAAAGAGATGCTATAGATTCTCGCTCTACTTTTTCTAATCTTCCAGCAATATATCCCACAATTACACTAAGAAGAATCGATATGATTTTAAAAAAAACTACATAAAAAAGTGACATAGGTATTTTTACTACAAACTCAGAAGGGCCCTAAGATAACATGAGACTTTATTAGGGGCGATAAATTTTACCGCTAAAATCATTATACAATTTTTACTTAATATTGTAAAATGATATATATCTCTCTCCATAATAATTACTTACATAGATCTCATATCATAGATATCGAGATGGAGAATATTCAATAATGAGTTCTTGATTTATCTGGCACCTACTAATATAATTATGCTCAGATTTCTCTAATATCAAACATTCTAATCACAGCACGATGAATTCAAATAAAAATTATATTAATCTTGCAAGAAAATATAGGCCAAAAAATCTAGCAGATGTGGTGGGTCAGGATGTGTTAGTGACGACCTTATCCAATGCGATAAAAACACGTAGATTATCTTCGAGTTATTTATTATGCGGCACTCGGGGCATAGGGAAAACAACAACAGCAAGAATAATTGCAAAATCTCTAAACTGCACTAATCTTATAGAAGGAATTCTAACGTGCGAAGAATGCGTTAATTGTGCAAGTTTCAATAAAGCTTCTCACCCAGATATATTAGAAATGGATGCTGCAAGTAGAACTGGAGTTGATGATATTCGCTCTATCATAGAAAATACTGAGTATAAACCTATGCTAGGCAGTACTAAAGTTTTTATTCTAGATGAAGTGCATATGCTTTCAAAAAATGCTTTTAATGCTCTACTCAAAGTACTGGAAGAGCCTCCTATGCATTGTGTATTTATTTTTGCTACTACTGAGGTACATAAAATTCCTCTTACTATAGTCTCGCGATGTCAGAGATTTGACTTGCCTAGGATTGATGTATTAACACTAATAGATCTTTTAAAAAATATATGTTCGAAAGAAGGGGTCACCGCAGAAGATAAAGCTCTTGAAATGATATGCTTTAAAGGTGATGGCTCTGCAAGAGATAGTTTAGCTCTACTTGATCAAGCTATAATAATGTCTACCGATAATAAAATTACTACAAACATTGTTGAGGTAATGTTATCAATCGTAGATTATAAAATTATATTAGATTTCATAGATGATATCTTGATACGAGATGCAGATTCTAGTATTGGTATTTTAAAGAAATTCTACCAAACCCACTCAGATTTTCATCTATTTATTAGCAATATTCTATCTATATTGTGCTATATTGCAAAAAAAAATGTGTGCACAAATTATACATCTACAGAATTTCATAGTATTGAGTCAAGAGCAGAAGATATAGCCAAAAAAATTGAGCCGTTCGTAATACAGATATTATGGAAATTAGCATATTCATCTATGCAGGAGTTGAAAATCTCAGACAATCAGTTACTCAACATGGAGATGCTAGCACTAAAGATGATATATGTGCTTTCTACAGTAGTGCCAGAAGATACTGGATTAAATACAGAAAAAAAAACTCTAAAAACTGAAGTAAGTACAGCGCATCAAGGGTCTACTGCTAATATAGCACCAGTACACAACTCAGAAATGCAGCAAAACAGAGATGCTCAAGGAGTAAGTGATAGTCAGTATGTAGATATACCACCCCCTACTCCTAAAACAGATCAAACAGGTAATAAATGCAAAGAATTTACCAGGCTTGATTTTGATCAATTTCTGAAGCATCTCTCCGAAATAAAAGAAATGGAGCTATTATATGAACTTTTTAGTAAATCCGAACTTATATCTATTAATCGCAATGAATTAATGATAGCTCAGACAAAACAAAACAAAGGCTTTGAAAAATCTATTTCAGAGATGCTAACAAAGTGGTTTGGCTCTAAAATAAATTGTAATTTCATTTATAAAAATGATATTTTGACATACAAAAATAAAATATTAAAAGAAATAGAAGAAATGCCGATCATAAAAAGAATCTCAAAAAACTTTCCAGACATAAAAATGATTGATATAATACTTACAAATGAAGAGTAGGGATAATTATGAATATTAATGCAATGCTAAAGCAAGCTCAAGGGCTGCAAAAAAAGATGGAAGAAGTGAAGGCAGAGATTTTACATATGGAATATGAAGGAAAGTCTGGTGGTGGTCTTTTATCTGTAGTGCTCAAAGGAGATGGTAAAATAAAATCAGTCTCTATTGACTCATCTCTTTGCAATCTTAGTGAAAAAGAAGTTTTAGAGGATTTGATAGTAGCTGCATTTAACGATGCAAAAGATAGATTTGAAAAAGATTCACAAGATAAGATGGGCGGTCTAATGAATAACATGATGCCTGGCGTGAAGATGCCATTCTAAAATCATATTATATGGGATATGTGCACGATAATTATATCGAAAATTTAATATATTTATTCTCTAAATTGCCAGGTCTTGGACCCCGATCAGCAAGAAGAATAGTACTACATTTGCTTGAAGATAAAAAGCATCGCATGACTTTGCTTGCCAGCTCTTTGAGTAACACAGAGCATCATGTACAAGAATGTATACAGTGTTTCAATATTGATAATACAAATCCCTGCTCTATATGCAGCGATGAGGGGAGAGAGAAAATTATAGCGGTTGTAGAAAATATAGCAGATTTATGGGCATTAGAAAGAAGCGGTAGCTATAGTGGTTTATATCATATTCTTGGATCTGGACTTAAGCCTTCTAATGAAAAAAAATATGATGACTTCAGATTAGATAAATTAATGAGTAGAATTCGCGATATCTCAGTAAATGAGCTGATTATTGCTACAAGTACTACTTTGGAGGGCCAAACTACTGCATTTTATATAACAGAATTTTTTAAAAAACATACTGGCATAATCATTACTAGAATCGCAAGTGGAGTACCTATAGGAGGAGAATTGGATTATCTAGATGAAGGTACGCTATCTGCGGCATTAAGAGCTAGATCTCCTTTTTAAGTTATTGTCAATTTCTTGAGTTTATCACTCATAATCTATGACGATTCTTTTTGCTTTAAATTCTACAAAAAGCGTGTATCTTTATTATGCTTGAAAGTAATAGTCTATTAAATACATGAATGCACCAAAAAAACTCAGTCTGGATCAAAAAGTCAGTAGCGCAAGGCTTGGTGGAGGCGCAGCTAGAATATTAGATCAACATAAAAAAGGGAAGCTCACTGCTAGAGAACGTATTGAAGTACTGCTTGACCCTGATTCATTTGAAGAAACGGGTATGTTTGTTGAGCATAGATGTATAAACTTTGAAATGGATAAGAAGAAATATCTAGGAGATGGAGTAGTAACTGGCCATGGCACAATAAATGGTAGGTTGGTTTTTGTGTATAGTCAAGATTTTACAATACTTGGAGGGTCTTTAGGAGAAATACATGCACAGAAAATCTGCGCTCTTTTTGATATGGCGCTTAATGTTAAGGCTCCGATGATCGCTATTAACGATTCTGGGGGTGCAAGAATTCAAGAAGGCGTAGATTCTCTTGCTGGATACGGAGAAATATTTTACAAAAATGTGCAGGCTTCTGGTGTAATTCCTCAAATCTCAGTAATTATGGGTCCCTGCGCCGGTGGAGCTGTGTACTCTCCTGCTCTTACGGATTTTATCTTTATGATCAGAGATTCATCTTATATGTTTTTAACTGGCCCTGATGTTGTCAAAACCGTAACAGGAGAAATAGTATCTAAAGAAAAATTAGGTGGTAGCTCAGTTCATACCAAAATTAGCGGAGTTGCTGATGTGGCATGCGATAATGACGTAGAAGCTTTACTTGAAATTAGAAGATTTATAAATTTTCTACCTCTATCTAATAAACATCAGCCGCCTCGTAGAGACACCAAAGATCCTGCGGACAGAGTTGATATGTCTTTAAGAACCTTGGTGCCATCAAATCCGAATAAACCATATAATATGAAGGAGTTGATTGAGCGTATTGTAGATGAGGAAGATTTTTTTGAGCTTCAGCCCGACTATGCTCCAAATATAATAATTGGATTTGGATATATGGAAGGATACCCTGTAGGGTTTGTTGCAAATCAACCTATGCATCTTGCTGGAGCCCTTGATATAAAAGCCTCTAGAAAGGCTGCAAGATTTATAAGATTTTGCGATGCTTTCAATATACCAATCGTAACTTTAGTAGATGTTCCTGGATTTTTACCTGGCGTAGATCAGGAATATAAAGGCATTATAAAACATGGAGCAAAGCTACTATACGCATACTCAGAAGCAACTGTACCGAAAATTAGCCTCATCACTAGGAAAGCTTATGGCGGCTCTTATATAGTAATGAACTCTAAGCATCTAAAAGGAGATATAAATTACTCATGGGAATTTGCAGAAATAGCGGTTATGGGCTCAGAAGGTGCGGTTGAGATAATCTTCAAAGAGCATGCATCAGATCCCGCGATAAAAGCTGCAAAAATGGAGGAGTATAAAAGTAATGTTACTTCTGCATTTATTGCTGCATCTAGAGGATATTTGGATGATATCATACCCCCACAAAATACTCGATGGAGAATATGTAAAGCTCTTAGCTTCTTAAGAAATAAACAGGTAACTACTTACTGGAAAAAGCATGATAACTTGCCTCTATAATGTACTAAATCTTAAATTGTTAGCTTCAGAGCCATGCTTAAGCCAGGCTCACCTATCACACACCATTAAATAAGTAAGACAAATGACCATCAGTGTAAAACCATTATTCAAGAAGGTGATGATAGCAAATCGCGGGGAGATTGCATTACGTGTAATGAGAACTTTAGATAATCTCAATATTACATCTGCTGCTGTATACTCAGAAGCAGATACTAACTCGCTTCACGTAGAAATGGCAAAAGAAGCTTATTATATTGGAAACTCTCCATCAAGTGAAAGTTATTTACACATACCAAATATCATAAATGCGATTAGAGAAAGCGGGGCAGAAGCTGTGCATCCAGGATATGGATTTTTGTCAGAAAATGCAGAATTTGCACGCGCACTCGAGTATGAAGGTGTAAAACTAATAGGTCCTAGCGCTGCCAATATCAAATCCATGGGAGATAAAGTTGAAGCAAAAAAAATTGCAATAGAGGCCGGTGTAAATACAGTACCTGGTTATATGGGAATAATTGAAAATTCAGAGAATGCTGTAGAAATTGCAGAAAAGATAGGATTTCCAGTATTTCTAAAGGCGGCCGCAGGTGGTGGTGGTCGTGGGATGAGAATAGTTCGCAACTCAGAAGAAATGCGCGGAGCTTTTTTATCAGCAAAACTAGAAGCTCATAGGTGCTTTAACGATAATAGAGTATTTATAGAAAAACTAATAGAAAAGCCCAGACATATAGAAATACAGATATTAGCTGATAATTTTGGGAATGTTGTGTGCCTTGGAGAAAGAGAGTGTTCTATACAAAGACATCATCAGAAAGTGATAGAAGAAGCTCCTAGTCAGATAATCACGGATGAGATTCGAAAGCAAATGTACAATCAATGCGTCAATCTTGCAAAAAAAGTGGGGTACTATTCTGCTGGGACAATAGAGTTTATCATAGACCAAGATAAGAATTTTTATTTCCTCGAGATGAACACAAGACTTCAAGTAGAACATTGTGTCACTGAATTAATTACTGGCATAGATATAGTAGAGCAAATGCTCAGAATTGCAGCTGGGCAAAAACTTAGTTTTGCACAAAAAGATGTAATACTTGATGGTTGGGCGCTGGAATGTAGAATATATGCAGAAGATCCGCAAAGAGGATTTCTACCATCATCAGGTAGAATTATTGAATATAACGAACCACCAAAAACAAAGCATCTTAGAATAGATAGTGGTGTTGGTCCAGGTAGTGAAGTTTCAATGTTTTATGACCCATTAATTGCAAAAATCTGTACTCACGCACCTACAAGACAAGAAGCAATTATGAACATGACTTCAGCTCTTGGTTCTTATATTATTAGAGGTATATCTCATAATATCAGCTTACTAGAGGCTATAGTATCGCATAAGAGATTCATCGAAGGTGATATAAACACACATTTCATCTCAGAGGAATATCCACACGGTTTTATGGGCGCTGAGCTTACCTCAGAAATCACAGAAAACTTAGTAGCTACAACATTATATGTGTTCCTCAAGGAGCAAAAAAGAATCTCTAACATTAGAGATCAGATAGATAATCAATTTAATAAAATTGCTACTAGATGGATTGTAGGGATAGATGATACACTTTATCCAGTGCTTACAAAAGATGTAGATGGAGGTTTGAATATTAGGCAGGGTAGTAGCAGAATTTTTATTAGAACAAATTGGCAAGTAGGCACGCAATTATTTACTGGCTATGTGAATGGTAAATTCATCAATGTACAAATTGAAAAAAATGGTAGTTATTATAAGTTAACCCATGCTGGTATATCCGTAAAATCCTACGTTCGTACAAATAGAATCGCAGAACTAGAGGCATTGATGCCTAAAAAAACCTTGGCACAAAATAATGACACCGTCATATCAGCCCCTCTTAGCGGTATCATAGTTGGAGTCAAAGTAGCGCAAGGAGAAAGTGTAAAAAAGGGCGCAGAATTGATGGTCTTAACTGCAATGAAGATGGAAAACACTATACTTGCACCTAGAGATGCTATCATTAAAGATATATTGGCAAAGGAGGGGGATCAAACCGTTGCAGGGAGTATATTGATAGAGCTAGAATAATAACTTCGATGCTCAAGAACCAGAGTAATACAAATGCAATTTTGTCATTGATTTAGTGCAAAAAAAGTGCTAATGTGCTTTCCATTACAGAGAAAATAGACATTATCTACATAAGTCTGGTCTGATTAACGAGCGCAGTAAGCTCTTGTTTATTTAGAGGGACATAGATCCAAAATTGTAACTACTTATTCGGGGCATAGCGCAGTCTGGTAGCGTATCTGGTTTGGGACCAGAGGGTCGGGAGTTCGAATCTCTCTGCCCCGACCATCTTTTATCTTCATCCATATAGATTTGCTCAAGAAATGCATTGAACTCAGAAATCTATTTAATATGCTACTCGTTATTACTCATCTCATTGACCCAAGTCCTGAGCAATATGTATTTACAGTAGTACAAATAGATGCTTGCAAATTTGTACTCTCTTGTTAAGATTATGAAATTATTATATGTTTAAGCGTAATAGATCTACAAGAAAAATATGGCTGATACCGAAACATCTACAGACTTGTCATTAGAGCTCAGAAATTTAGAAGATGAGCACAGAGATCTAAAAGATATAGTCAGTAATGCCGAGGTTAATCAGGTGGATGAAATCACATTACAGAGAATTAAAAAAAGAAAGCTTTTGTTAAAAGATAAAATTACCTACATAAAATCTTTGCTTTTTTCTGATATTATTGCATAGTGATTTTGATGCTTTAACGTAATTATTACCTGACTTGCAAGCTTGTTTATATAAGGCACCCGCGATATACTGCACTAATTTACCTGAGTATAGAGCTATGTATTTCTTAAGTTATAGAGTAAGTATCCAATGAACTTCGTGGTCCTAGGTAAAATACTGCTTGCATTTTTTGATAGTTATTCTATTTTGTGATTAACTTATTTGGTATATAAGCGGGTGTAGCTCAGGGGTAGAGCGCTACCTTGCCAAGGTCGAAGTCGAGGGTTCGAATCCCTTCACCCGCTCCATTTTTTATGTGCATTATGCCGCCGGCCCAGACGCCATCATTTTTATGCTGAAAATAAATATAGATCTCTTAAATAATGGACCAGAAATTGCCGATCTCGATCTATGTAAAGTGATATTGGTAAATAATGCTTACTTTCCATGGCTGATACTGATCCCCAAAAGAACTGAATGCACTGAAATTATAGACCTTATTCCTATAGATAGAGCGCAATTAATAGAAGAAATTGCCTTAATCTCTACAATCCTGCAAGAAGAATTTGGTCCAGATAAACTCAATTGTGCTAATATTGGTAATATAATCCCGCAGTTGCATATTCATATAGTCGCAAGATACAAAAGTGATGCCTGTTGGCCTGCCCCTGTTTTTGGTCATAGTAGTATTCCTTACGATCAAATTCATCTAGAGAATCTAGCCAAAAAATTAGGCAAAGCAATAAAAACAAAGCTTTCTTGAATGATCCAGATTAAATAGATCTACACACAATTATTATTTTTTAAAGAAATTATTATATACTTAATTGTTTCTATATTCAAAAAGCGATATAATATAATAAGGTTCTAATAAAACTAGTGAGAGTCCCATGTCATTTCTTAGGCAACAAATATTTAATGGACTATATCGGGCTGGCAAAAGTGTGATGCAAAATCCTGTATTATCAGTTATTCTTGGATTTATAGGACCTTGGTTTATTATAATCCTTACATCCTTTACTGTGATTTTATACTGGGTTATTCAGGGAGTTAATGAATCGGGCCTGAATAAAATAGCGTTAGATAGATTTACAAAAGCTACATATGAACTCAAAGGAGTCGCGCAGCATTGTACGCCAAAAATTCTCAATATACAGGAGTTTTTCTATTGTCTAAAAGATACTCCCGAATATATAGGAGATGACGCAACCAGAAGATTTGAAAATAGTATGAATCAAGTTTTAAATAACCAAATTCGTTATCCGGACAATTTTCGTGATATGATATATACTTCTCCTTACGAAGCAGATCTAAATAATCAAAATATCATGCATCATAATAAATAAATCATAAGATTTAAGATCTTAGCCTAGACAGAATTTATGAATAAACATAGAAGCTGCATCTTGTTCTGCAGTCTTTTTATTCCCCCCTTTCCCAATTGCAGAACCTATTGTTGGAACTATAGCCTCTACTTCAAATAATGGCATATGCTTAGATCCTGATTGATTAACTAAGCTATATGTAGGCATACCAAGTTGCCGTGCTTGGCTCCACTGCTGTAATTTTGATTTCGAGTCTAGTTCTTCTATTGCATCGCTTTCAAACCAATCGCTCCATAGTCTTAATACTACTATCCTTGATGCTTCAAAATCTCCATCAAGATATACTGCTCCTATTATCGCTTCCATTGTATTTTCGATATTCTTTGGATTATTCCTGCCTCCGCTTTTCTCTTCGCCCAAGGAGAGTAACATTAATTTTTGCAATTGAATAGTACGCGCAACTTTACATATTCCCGTAGATGATACTAATTTAGATCTAATTCTTGATAGCATCCCCTCTACATGAGATTGATATTTTATATATAATGCTTCAGAAATGATCAGATTTAGTACGCTATCTCCCAGAAATTCAAGTCTTTCGTTGCTTGTATGATTCTGGGGGGTTTTGAGAGAGGAGTGAGTCAATGCTTCTTTTGCTAATTTTTTATTTTTAAAAATATATACAATGTAACGCTCTAGCTCTTTGATAGCAAAATCGCATTCGTAATTCATAAATGTCCTTTAAATAAGAGATTTTAACTGAGTTATATGGTTTATCGTTTTTATATAATCTTTATATTTTGTATCCTCATCAAAACTACTAGATTTCGATGTTGCGCAATATATTGCTTCATAACCTTGTTTCAGTGCTTCCTTGATTCGCGCTTCTATGTTATTCACCATCCTGACCTCTCCCGATAGACCTATCTCTCCAAAGAAAATACTATTTTTGGGTAATGGCTTATTATAAGCAGCTGAAATTAAGGCAGCTATCACAGCAAGGTCTATTGCGGGTTCAATGATTTTTAATCCTCCAGCAATACTCAAATATACTTCTTTGTTAGATACATTAAGACCAAACCTCACATTTAATACTGCGAGTATCATGGATAATCTATTATTGTCCCATCCTATTGCAGAGCGTTTTGGCATCGGCATAAATGAGGGAGCTATTAAAGCCTGAGTTTCAACTAATACTGGCCTGGAACCTTCAATAGATGCAAAAACTGAAGTGCCGCTAATATTATTCTCTCTGTGCATCAAAAATAATTCGGAAGGGTTAAGGACTTCCTTTAGTCCAAAACTAGTCATTTCAAATACTCCTATTTCATTTACACTACCAAATCTATTTTTTACTGACCTCAATATTCTATACTGACTATTCTGATCGCCTTCTAGATATAATACTGTATCTACCATATGTTCTAGTAGCTTTGGCCCTGCTAGATCCCCATCTTTGGTCACATGCCCTACAAGAAATAACGCAATGTTTCTTTGTTTTGCAAAATTGACAAGTGTTTGGGTGCAGGCCTTGATTTGACTCACTGCGCCAGGAGTGGATGAGAAGTGGTCACTATACATAGTCTGAATTGAGTCTATAATTGCCATATCAATATCTTTTTGAGTCTCGATAGTAGCGAGAATTTGATTTAGATTTGTTCCGGCCACTAATTTTACATCGCTTCTTGTGCTCCCAATTCGTGATGCTCGTAATTTGACCTGATTAGCTGACTCTTCTCCAGTAACATACATACATGTGGTATTGCTCTGGCAAAGAAGTATCGCAAGTTGTAGTAAAATAGTTGATTTCCCTACTCCTGGCTCGCCTCCTATAAGAGTTACAGAGCCTGGTACGATTCCACCTCCAAGAACTCTATTGAGCTCAGAGAGAGATGTGACAATTCTCATAGATTCATTGATTTCACCCTCTAATGAATCTATCTCAAGAGGAGTAGATACTGATCCCATATCTCCACCTTGTGCGATTAATGATGCCTTTGTTTGCTTCATTAACACTTCTTCTTCTATAGAATCCCACGAATTACACTCAAAGCATTTACCAGACCATTTGCTAAATACACTTCCGCATTTATTACATACATATTGTTTTTTAGTTTTTGACATGGCTAATAATGCTGAGTTTACTATTTCCATATGTTTTAATTGTAAGAAATTCCATATTATTAGGTAAAGAGATTTGATATTTTGCTTCAGACTCTATTACAATAATAGAACTCTCTGCAAGCCAATTATTTTCTATGAGGGATGTAAGAGTTTTTTCTGGTAGCTGTTTTTTATATGGAGGATCCATTACTACCAAATTATATTTCTTGATTGATTTTGGTAGAGCAAATGCAGAACATTTTAGGAATGATATATTACCCTCCTCTCCTATTTTTTCTGCAAATAATTTGGCTTTTTTAAGAGAATGGGAGTCTGTATCCACTAATGTCGAAGTCTTTACTCCTCTGGATATAGCCTCGAAAGAAAGGCTACCAGTACCTGAATATAGATCCAACATATCTGTATTATGCAATATCTGCTTTTCTGCAAAAATTCCTGATGATAATATACTAAACATGGCTTCTCTAAATCTTGAAGTAGTAGGTCTGTATGCTGCTCCTATTTCAGTAGGCACTATTCTGCCTTTGTGTTTTCCTGCTATAATTCTTATCAAGTTATCTCCTTAAAGGTATGTATTGCATATTCGCGTGATTTTTTATAATCTACAATAGGGTATGGATACTGCAGCCCTGGGTATTTTACTTTTAATATCTCTGGATCATGTATATCAGATACTTCAACGCTTCGGAGCTCTGGAATAAATGTTTTTATATATTCTCCGGTTTTATCAAAATCTCTTCCCTGATTCACTGGATTAAATACTCTAAAATACGGCTGAGCATCTGTTCCTGTAGAAGCAGTCCATTGCCACCCTCCTACATTAGAAGCAAGATCATAATCCATTAAATACTGACCAAAAAACTCTTCGCCTATTCTCCAATTAAAAAATAAATTTTTAGTAAAAAAACTTGCCACGATCATGCGCGCTCTATTATGCATCCAGCCAGTAGTTAGTAATTGCCTTATGGCGGCATCTACTACAGGATATCCAGTGTTGCCATTCATAAATTTCATGAGAAGCTTTTCGTCATATTGCCAGTTTATTTTCTCGCGATATTTTTCTTGAAATTCAAACTTTATTGTATCTGGGAAACAAAACATTATATAGGCATAAAATTCTCTCCAAATCAACTCATTGACATAGGAAGGATGTATTTCTGATAATAATGCATTACGGAAACATTTTCTGATAGAAAGAGCCCCAAATCTTAAATAAGGAGAAATAGTGCTTGTATGATCTCCGAATAATAAATTCCTATTTAAGTGGTATTGATTTAACTTTTCTTGTATAAATTTCTCTAAAGTAAAATCTGCTTTACTCGGATGCCATATAGAGTCTTCAACATATGTATAACCGGCCCTTTCTAGCATTTGGGTTTTATGAATATTGTGATTAGATGGGATGAATTTATTATCTAGAGTGTATTTAATATCTTCAATTGATATATTGTTCAGCATAGACCTAAAATGTTTCATAAAAGGCGTGAATACTCTGTAAGGAGTATTATCTTGTTTTTTTATAGTAGTAGGATGTATTAGTAGATGATCGAGTATTGCCGTAAGGCCTACGTTTATTGCCCCGAGACTCTCTTCAATTTTTTTATCTCTTGATATAGAAGATGGCTCAAAATCCATATCACAATATACATGGTCTATCTGATTTGCTTGCACAAAACCAAGCATTTCTTCGTCCGCATTACCATATAAAATTGATACAGATGCATTATGAGGAGATAATTCTTCATTCATCCATTCTATATGATTTGCTATAAAAGAAAGCCTTCTATCTTTTTGATTTGGAAAATGAGACAATATAGAAGAGTCAAAAATAAAGCATATTTGTACTTGCTCTGAATTTTTGAGAGCTGCCTCAATAACTTTATTTTCCTGGATTCTGAGGCTTCTACGGAGCCAAATTAGTGATCGCTTGTACATTGAATGATTTGATTGATAATTTTAATAATTAATATAGGATAATGTGAAGCAATCAAGAGCTTTTCTTATCTCGTAATTTTTACTAGCTTATCAAAGATAATATATTATTTTGCTGGTTGTGGTATATTAAATTTACTCTCTAATATTCAATATATAATTAAATAAATATTTTATGACAGTAGTTACACGATTTGCCCCCTCTCCAACTGGATATCTTCATATAGGGTCTGCAAGAACTGCATTGTTCAATTACTTATTCGCAAAGCATCATAATGGAAAATTTTTGCTTCGTGTTGAAGATACTGACATAAAAAGATCAACTACAGAGGCAAAAGATGCAATAATGCAGGGTTTAAACTGGCTTAATATTCATCATGACGATTCTATCATTTATCAATCTCATAATATTGCAAGACATCAGGAAGTAGCCCGTTTATTACTGCAAAATGGTAATGCATATAAGTGCTTTATGTCCCAAGAGGAAATTAATGCACAAAGAGAGGATGCAATGAGGCTGGGGCACTCTTTCTTGTTAAATAGTCCATGGAGAGATGCCGATGAGCGCACTCATCCCAAGGATCAAAAATTTGTTATAAGAATTAAGGCGCCGCGTGTTAGCGAATCAATTATTTATGATATAGTCCAAGGCGAGGTCCGAGTAGAATTCAAGAGTCTAGATGATATGATATTACTCAGGAGCGATGGTACCCCTACATACATGCTTGCTGTTGTAGTTGATGATCATGACATGAAAATAACGCATATCATAAGAGGAGATGATCACCTCAATAATGCATTTAGGCAAAAATTAATATATAATGCAATGGGCTGGGAAGTACCTGTGATGGCCCATATTCCCTTAATTCATGGCCCAGACGGAGCGAAGCTCTCCAAAAGACATGGCGCTCTGGATGTAAGCGCATATGAAGAAATGGGGTATTTACCAGAATCTCTGATTAACTACTTAATGAGACTTGGCTGGAGTCATGGAGATGATGAAGTGATATCAGTTAATGATGCCATAAAATGGTTTGATGGTACTCATATAGGCAAAGGGCCTGCAAAAATAGATTTTGCAAAAATGACTCATCTGAACTCTTTATATTTAAGGAAAAAGAATACTTCAGAGCTGATTAGCATGGTTGAGAATCATTGGAAGAAAGACAATATTATACTAGATGAACGCACAAGAGAAAACTTAGAGCTAGCTATGGAAGAAATCAAACTCCGCTCCTCTCGTACAACAGATTTAAGTAATTTATGTAAAATATACCATAATAACGTAATATATGGGATGAATAGTGACGCTCTTGAGATTATAAGCAAGAGTGATAAAGCTAGTATCATTGAGATTTATAATATTATTAAGGAAGCGAGATGGAATAATATATCTGACATTAAGGCATATTTTCAAGATTTTGCTACGAGTAAAAATATCAAACTTGGAGATGCGATGAAGTTATTAAGAGCCCTTTTAACTGGCACTACGGCATCTCCTAGCATATTTGAACTGATCAATATTATAGGCAAAGAGGCTACGATACTCAGAATAGAAAAATTCATTGACGATCAAGATAGTACCGCAACTATTACATAAGACTTACTTGGAAAATATTATAATATTAGTAACAATAGTTAGCGCCTAAAATGTTTGTAATAGATAAAATGTAAAGTCTCTTCTATTACTCTGTGATGATATGGAAGCCTTGCATGGCCTACTGGTATAACAATATGATCTGACATACCTTTGATTTTTGAAGATTCTACACTAACAGTACCGTCAGTTTCGGCTGTATTAAACGCCAGATATCTCAGGGGACTAATAGAAAAATTACCACTAATCACTCCTGTGTTATAATCTACATTATCTGGCACACTGTTTAAAAATTCACTATTTTCATGTAAATCCATGGCTGCTGGACCTAGGAAATCTCTAATCCATTTATATTTACTAACAAAATTCACTAACTCTGTACCAGCATGAGGGCATCCTATAAATACCACTCTACCTAAATTACTAGGCCTATGAAATGCAAGTATATATCTAGTGATTACCCCGCCCATAGAAAAACCCACAAAATGCATCACGGAACACTTCTGCGATTCCTCTTGAAGCTGCGGCAGCACAATATGCTCTGCAATGAATTTAATATCATGGCTTCTTGAGGGGTAATTTACAGGAATAGTTTTATAACCATTTTCGATAAAACTGGAATTAAATCTACTCATCGCAAAACTTCCCCTACCGTATCCGTGGATAAGTGCCACGCACTCCACGCCGTAAGCATTGAGGCACTGAGTCAGGCACATCCCACACGCAATAATTTGTAAGATATATTTAAGATTTTTCACGATTATTTTTCCACAGATCTTCTACTTTAAATCTATCCCGCGCCTCGGGGTGAAAAATATGCACAATAATCTCTCCGCAATCTACAAGGGCCCAATCAGATGATGGCATACCTTCTAGCCCTACATTGAGATCAGTATTTGCATGAATTTCTGAGCTGACATATTCGGCTATTGCGGAGACATTTTTTGTTGACCTTCCGCTTGCAATAATTATATAGTTCGCTAGTGGATGCGATTCTGGCAATGGTATCACTGTTATATTTTGTGCTTTTTTTTCTTCAAGTAAGTTTACTATATATGATTTTAGATCATTAGATTTTTGATTCATTGATGCTCCTCTGTTCTGCACTTTTTATTTGAGTGGATGAAATATTGATCTCGTCTATTTTAATAAATTTAATATTTTGATATCGTACTAATAAATCATGTATTTTGTTAGTATGTTTATACCCTCCTCTTGAAAAAAATACAAGCTCAACCATTGCTTCTAACTCTTCAAATCCTTCCCATTTCTCTATTTGTGTTACGAGATCTAATCCCATTAAAAAATAAAACCTTATATTTTTGAGTCTTGTATTAAGATATTCGAATAATTTTGATGTAGTATTGAGACCTAATTCTAACTCTATTTCTAGCACTTTAAACTTAGAATCGCTTTGTAACAATCTATTGAGCATAGCGCGCCGTGATTTATAGGGATATTTATGCGCAGGCTTCGTAGGATTTTGCGGAGATAAAGAAAACCATATTTCGTCTAGATTTAGTCTTGCAAAAGCGCTACGGGCAAGATGTAAGTGTCCTAAATGAGGAGGGTCAAACGATCCTCCTAAAATTCCGATTTTTAAACTTTGATTTTGATACTGATTTAGGTTATTTAATGTAATAAAATTATTCATCTAAATTATGGCAATTTCAAAAAAAGAACTAGAATCTATCTTATTATCTTCATTCCCTAAGGCAATAATGACTTTAGAAGATACGGTTGGAGATCAAGATCATTATAGTCTTACAATCACCGACGAAGTATTTAATGACCTTAGTATAATACATCAACATAAATTAGTCAAAAACGCACTAACAGATGTGTTACACCACAAACTTCATTCTATTACAATTAAAACTATACCTCAGAAGTAATGTAGAAGATATGAGATATATGATTACTAAGCCCCACCAGGCAGTTCATACAATATTTTCTGTTTGTACAATTTTAATTGCACCATCACTATCTTTAGTAACTTTCTCTATTTTGAACTTTGCTTCTTCTAATTTAGTTTGACAAAAGAGTTTCAAAGCAGATGCGCGTTCATATGCATCTATAGAAGACTCTAAAGTTTCTGCTCCAGAATCTAATCTCTTTACGATAGATTCCAGCTCACTAAGTGCATCTTCAAAACTTATATTTTCGAAATTAGAATTTTCGGTAGATTTTGTCATATCAATAATATATTCTTGTTGTATTAGTACGTCAATCACAATAGTATATGAGAGCAAAAATAACACAATACCCTAAATCATCAATGCAAAACTCTCCTGCATTAAATAGTCATTGGTATCTTGAGTACATAGAAGAAAAAAATGGAATTTATAACGACAAAATAATGGGATGGACTAGCAGTAATGACCCAAACTCCCAATTAAGTATACAATTCCCTACTCTTGAATCGGCAATAGCATATGCAAATAAGGCTCAAATAGATTACGAGGTAATTTACTCGAATACTAAAAAATTCCTTAAAAAAACTTATGCAGAGAATTTTCAGTAATAGACGATGAATTCTTTTATAAATAACTTAGGACTAAATAATAAACAGATAGAAGCTGTATCTCATACAGAGGGGCCCTTGCTCGTTTTAGCAGGCGCAGGTACAGGAAAGACCAAAGTGCTTACCTCCCGGATAGCTCATATTCTCAACTCAAATCTTGCATCTAGTGACGAAATACTTGCAGTCACTTTTACGAATAAAGCTGCTAGAGAAATGCAGCATAGAATCTCTGCTATATATCAATATTCTTACTTACAAAATGTTGGCACATTTCATTCTGTATCAGCAAAGATATTAAGAAAATATGCTACCTTAGTAGATCTCACATCTAGTTTTTCTATACTAGATCATATAGATCAAATACGTCTAATTAAAAACATTGCCTCTGAATTTGGTATTGGTAGAAAAGATGAACGCAACAAAAATTTTCTTTCTATAATATCTAAGTGGAAAGATATGGGATTACCCTACTCAAGCCTTAAGGATAGCCATGTATATACAGAAGACCATGTTACGGCAAAGGCTATTTACGAGATCTATCAAAGAAAGCTCGTAAGCTCGGATTTATGCGATTTTGGAGATCTTATCCTATATAATACTCAAATATTTGAAAAATATCCTCATGTATTAGATGAGTTGCAAGAAAAATTTAAATACATAATGATAGATGAGTACCAAGATACCAATGGAGTCCAGTATAAATGGGCAAAAAACCTTGCAAACAAGCATAGAAATATTTGCTGCGTAGGTGATGATGACCAATCTATATATAGCTGGAGAGGTGCGGAAATTGAGAATATATTGCGCTTTGAAAAAGACTTTCATGGAGCAAAAATTATTGCTTTAGAGCAAAATTACCGTTCAACGCATCATATTCTGAAGGCGGCATCTTCGCTAATTAATCAAAATAACTTTAGACATCAAAAAACTCTATGGACTGAATCTGCCGGCGGAGATCCTATTAATGTCATTATCGCCGAGAATGAGAAAGGAGAGGCAAATTTTGTTCTCACTCAAATTAAAAACCTAGCTGCGGCAGATAAATTATCTAATATCGCTATTTTAGTAAGAGCAAGTTTTCAAACTAGGCCCTTTGAGGAGGCTTTTATATCATCCCACCTAAATTATAGAATAATAGGGGGGTTAAAATTTTATGAAAGAGCTGAAATTAAAGATCTAATGGCATACCTAAGATTGATAATCAATCAAAAAGATGATGTGGCATTTGAAAGAATAATCAATGCTCCAAAAAGATCTATCGGCCCTTCTTCTTTACTATTAATCAAAGATTATGCGAGTTCCAATACATTATCACTATTTGAATCCCTATCAGAGCTTGTAGATAAGCAATTAATCAAAGGTAAGCTTAGAGATAATGTAGAAAAATTTTTACACTTAATTCAGATTTATCACAAAAAAATAATGATGCCACATACTCCATCTGATATTATTAAAGATCTTTCGGTTGATAGTGGTTACAAGGAGATGCTAAGGCAAGAAAAAAACGAAGAAGTAAGAGCAAAAATTGATAACGTCAATGAATTAGTAAGAGCTGCAGAAGATTTTGAATCAATGCAAGAATTTATGGCTCATGTCTCTTTAGTAACGGATGCGCACGATAATAAGGATTTAGAAAATTGCGTTAATATCATGACTATTCACGCTGCAAAAGGCCTGGAATTTGAGACTGTCTTTATACCAGGGATGGAAGAGGGTATCTTTCCTCACCAAAGATCTATTGCTGAAGACGGTGCTCTTGGGATTGAGGAAGAGAGAAGGCTTGCTTATGTTGCTATAACACGCGCAAAGAAAAATCTATATCTTCTATATGTCGAAACCAGAAGAATCTTCAACGAATTTGTGCAATCTGGACCTTCTAGATTCCTTAGCGAATTGCCAGAATCTTCTTTAAAACGTCTTAAGGCTAACTTTTTTTATCACAATCATCGTAATAATACTTACAATAATAGAAAAATCACTGCATACTCGCATCCTACATACTTGCAAGTCAAAAATCTTAGAAC
>CAYGNF010000010.1:0-31901 GCA_964351245.1 uncultured Rickettsiaceae bacterium
CCGCGAGCTTTGCTTCTTCTAGTCTTTGCTTGTGAATTTCAGCAAGTTTTGCTTCTTCTGCCTTGGTAGCTTCTTCTGTTTTTTTGCGGGCTGCTTCTGCTAATTGCATTTTTTGCTCAGCTTTACTTTTTTGTTCTTCGGCGAGCCTTGCTTCTGCAATCTTTTGCTGAATCTGCGCAAGCTTTGCCTCTTCTGCTTGCCTTGCTCGCTCTTCTGCGAGCTTTGCTTCTTGGATCTTTTTCATAGCTTCAGCTTTTGCTATTTTTGCTTCCTCTTGAAGCCTCGCCTCTTCTAATGCTTTTGATTTTTTGAGATTCTCATCATCTTCTGCTTCTTCTAGATAAAATTCGTGGACTATGTTAGTTTGCTTAATGGTAAGTTGAGGTTTATTTGATTCTGAGATCTTGCTTTGCCTCTCAGAAAGATTTTTTGATAATGGCTTCTCGATAACACTTTGACTGGATATAACATCATTAGCATTACTTGTTATATTAGGATTAGCGATTAAATTAATATCGAAAACTAAAAACAAAAACATGCATATAAAAGGCGATAAGATTATCTTCATAATTTTGCAAAGTTGGTGAAATTGAGATGGATAATGTCATGCAAAAATCATATAGTCAATATTATGTTGTAAAGACCTTGACATTTTTCATGTAGAGATGCATATTTTAGCTTGCGATTAAAATTCTTCTTAACTCAACAACGCATTATATATATGACAACCGAATATAAAAGAGTGCTTTTAAAATTATCTGGCGAAGCTCTAATGGGATACAAGGGGTTTGGCCTTGATGTAGTAACTCTACAACGCATTTCTCAGGATATCAAAAATACTGTAGAATCAGGAGTGCAGATTTGTGTGGTAGTAGGAGGGGGGAATATTTACAGAGGAGTAAATGCAGATCAAGAAGGTATGGAAAGAGCAGCAGCTGATTATATGGGAATGCTGGGGACCATTATTAATGCACTGGGGCTACAAAACGTTATGGAAAAAGATGGTATATATACTAGAGTCCAATCTGCAATACCAATGATGAGTATATGCGAACCATATATCAGGAGAAGAGCCATAAGACACATGGAAAAAGGCAGAGTAGTGATTTTTGCTGCAGGTACCGGTAATCCATTTTTTACCACTGATACAGCAGCGGTATTGCGGGCTATTGAGATGAACTGCGATCTACTAATTAAAGGCACTCAAGTAGACGGTGTATATTCTGCAGATCCTCTAAAAAATCCTAATGCATATAGATATGACACTATAAGCTATAGTGATGTTTTGCGCGATAATTTATCTGTCATGGATATGGCGGCTATAGCTCTAGCAAGAGAGAATAAACTACCTATAAAAGTCTTTGCATTAAAAGAAGAAAATAGTATTAGTATGGTAGTAAAATCTCAGGGAAATTTTACAAAAATTATTGAGGGATAATATGGACTTAAATTCAATATTTGAAACATTAAAAACGAAAATTCTAAAAGCCATGGGAATTTTAGAAAGAGATTTAAGGGGGCTAAGAACAGGTAGAGCGTCAGTAAATTTACTGGATCCGGTACAAGTTGAAGTATACGGATCTAGAATGCCCTTGAACCAAATTTCTACAATCACCGCGCCAGATCCTAGAACACTTTCTGTGCAAGTCTGGGATAAGAATATGGTGAAAACTGCAGAAAAAGCGATTATGGATGCAAATTTGGGCCTTAATCCATCTACTGATGGACAAAGTATAAGATTACCCATCCCTGCATTGAACCAAGAAAGACGCAAGGAAATAGCTAAGCTCGCAAGTAAATACGGTGAGAATGCAAAAATAGCGATTAGAAATATAAGACGCGACACTCTAGAAGAGTTAAAAAAATGTGAAAAAAATAGCCTAATGTCAGAGGATGAATTGCATTCGGCAATTGATGAAGTGCAAAAACATATAGATCGAGAAATTGGTTCTGTGGATAAAATCGTCAAAGCAAAAGAGCAAGAAATTTCAAGTATATAAGCGTATAAATCAAGTTTTTCCTAAAGGATGCTTAGACTCTAGAATCTTTGCCAATTTACCTGTGTTAATATGAGTGTAGATCTGAGTGGTAGAAATATCCGCGTGACCTAGAAGCTCTTGAATCACCCGCAGATCTGAACCACTATCAAGCATTTTTGTGGCAAAACTATGTCTTATTTTGTGAGGAGAGATTTTAGCAGGATTAAGCTCGGCAATATATGCTAATTTTTTAAGCAGAATTGCAAAATTTTGCCGGGTCATATGTCCGGATGCAGATCTAGATGCAAAAACATGTAAAGACTGCTTATGACTTCCTGTATCTACGAAGCAATGCCTTAAACTCATATATTCTTCTAATGCAACAATAGTAGATTTACTCATAATAACAATGCGCTCCTTCTGCCCCTTTCCTCTTACGACTATCAGATCATTAAGTAATTTAAGCCCCTTTTCATCGAAGCTAAATTGGCTAAGTTTTAATGACACTAACTCAGAAACGCGTAAACCACATGAATATAATAATAATAGCATCGACTTCATTCTTATCATCTCGTTAGTACTAGTATGTATAGAAGCAGCTAACTTCTTCATCTCCTTCTCTGTCAAATATTCTGGAAGTGTAGATCTGTGCTTGGGTTGATCGATATATTTTACAGGGTTTTCGGTAACATATTGCTCGCTGAGTAAAAACTTATAATACCCATTAAGAGCAGAGATTTTGCGCGAGATTGTTCTTTGGGATATATTAGCATCGAGCAAAGAATTGATAAATAGCTTAATATCTGAACCTTTGGATAGTAAAGGGTCTTTCTTGTATATATTAAAAAAATCTAGTAAATCTCTCTTATATGCTATGATTGTAGCTCTAGCAGATCCTCTTTCTGCGAGCATTGATTCTAAGAATTGTTCTAAATAATGCATAAAATATTAGAATCGTTTTATTGATACGCTTTAAAAGCTTTTGCATTTTGAGTAATATCAGAATCTAAGATGGAGGCCAGGGCCGGAATCGAACCGGCGTATAGAGGATTTGCAATCCACTGCATTACCACTTTGCTACCTAGCCACAAAAAAGATAGAAATCCTTCTAATACCAATACTCTATATCTTGAAGGCATTTTTACTTGATCTATCACAGAATTAACTTACATAGATTACCAAAGCTGTCATTGCGCAATATCAAGGATTTTTATGTTGATAAGGCGGGACATATAAAATCTGTTCACAATATAGAAAAAAATTGTAACAAAATCAAGACTTAATAACTCTAGATTCTCGGGTCGCAAAAATATATATGCTATTTTTTCTCTACATTTCTATGTAATAATATTTCATCTACAAC
The DNA here is from genome assembly GCA_964351245.1 of uncultured Rickettsiaceae bacterium. Lineage (GTDB taxonomy): Bacteria > Pseudomonadota > Alphaproteobacteria > Rickettsiales > Rickettsiaceae > JANRKH01. The sequence goes on from CAYGNF010000010.1 coordinate 3,343, forward strand.
CCCAAATTCTGTTGCATCCTTAGCATCCATAAAATTATCCCTTTCTAGGGCGTCATATATAAACTTTGGAGCTTTTTTAGTATGTTTTTCATAAATTTTATTGATCATGCTTTTGATTTTTATCATCTCTCTTATATGAATCTCTGCATCCGTGGCTTGACCCTGAAAGCCCCCACTTGGCTGATGTACCATAACTCTTGCATGCGGCAAGATAAAGCGTTTTTTTGGAGCTCCCGCAGCAAGCAATAATGAACCCATAGAACATGCCTGACCTATACAAAGAGTTGAAACATCGGGTTTGATATATTGCATCGTATCATATATTGAAAGACCGGCCGTCACCACTCCTCCGGGTGAGTTGATATACATATGTATGTCTTTCTCAGGATTATCTGCCTCAAGGAATAAAAGTTGGGCTACTATCACAGAAGCCATGTTATCCTCAATTGGACCATAAACAAATATTACCCGTTCTTTTAAAAGCCTTGAATATATATCATATGCTCTTTCGCCTTTGCTAGTTTGTTCAATTACTATAGGTACGTATGCCATGTTGTTCTTCTTTTTATGTTAATAATATAACCACAATATCATAATACAAAATTTATTTGCAATTCCGGTATAAGATAGAAGTTTTTGCGTGCACTTAAACTCGGGATCATAGGTAATTTTGCAATGATTGGAATTGCGCTATGTTCTGCAAGGGCTTTAATATAACCCTCTCCAAAAGGAGTAATATCTTCGTTAGTAGTTTTGAGATAACTCATATTCTCGATAATGCCCACTATATTTATACCGGTTTTCTTATATAAATCTATTGCTCTAGTTACATCTCTGATTGCTAATTTATCGGGTGTAGATACCATAATTGCACCAGTGATATTTTTAGTGTTGATAAAACTTATATGTATATCTCCAGTTCCAGGAGGCATGTCAATTATAAGATAATCTAAATCACCCCAATTAGTGCCGCCTAAGAGTTGATTTATTGCTTTACTAAGCATAGGACCTCGCCAAGCAATTGCAGAGTCTTGAGGCACTAGAAACGCTATAGAAGCGACACTAATCTTATCTTTGATTATAGGGTTAATAACCCCACCCGTAGCCATTGGTACAGAGTCCTCTATTTCAAGAATTGTTGGAATAGAGGGACCATATATATCAGCATCCAGAATGCCAACTTTGTGCCCCTGCATAGATAATTGCTGAGCTAAAATTACAGATATTGTAGATTTTCCAACACCCCCTTTTCCGGCTGCTACCATGTATATTTTTTTTATAGAGCTTAAGGAGCCCCTAGATTCTTTAGTGATTTGATCTACCAGTCTTTCTGCGTATCTTGATGGGAATTAGGCGTCTCTCTATTAGTGGCATTTTTTTTACCTGCATTTTTATAATCGTTAGTCTTAGATTCAATTTCCAGTTCTTTTTCGGCCTTAATATCTTCTCCTGCAATCACTTTTTTAATCTGATCTCCGCTAAGAGTTTCATATTCAATTAATGCTTTAGCGAGTATGTGGAGTTCAGACAAGTGCTCTTTGAGTATTTTTTTTGCCGTATTATACCCAGTATCAACTATCTGCCTTATCTCTTGGTCCATTAATTCTCGTATTGTTTCTGATTTGTTAGATGAGCCTTTAGATGCCTGAAAGTACTGATCATCAGAATTGCCATGATAAATAGGGCCAACTTTGTCACTTAAACCCCACTCTGTAACCATAGAGGTTGCTTTTCTTGTTGCCATCTTTATATCCCCTGAAGCCCCAGAAGTCACTTTATCATAACCAAATATCATCTCTTCAGCCACTCTACCCCCCATAGCTACCGCAATAAATGATTCCATCTTCTGTCTTTGCTCAGAGAAGCCGTCTGTAGTAGGGAGGGGCATCACCATACCAAGAGCGCCTCCTCGTGGAATTATCGTAGCCTTGTGAATAGGATCTGAGGCTGGTGTATATATACTCACAAGAGCATGACCTCCTTCGTGATATGCGATCAATTCTTTTTCTTCTGGAGTGATGACCATGGATCTACGCTCTACTCCCATTAAAATTTTGTCTCTAGCTTCCTCCATATCCAACATATCTACTGTACGTTTGTTTTTTTTGGCCGCAAGTAATGCCGCTTCATTTACAAGATTGGCAAGAGCTGCACCAGAAAAACCCGGAGTTCCTCTTGCGATGACTCTTAAGTCAACATCTTCTGGGTTGTGCTGCACTTTTCTCATATGTACATTAAGAATTTGCTCTCTTCCTGCTATATCAGGATTACTGATAGTGATTTGCCTATCAAATCTCCCCGGCCTTAATAAAGCAGGATCCAGTACATCAGGCCTATTAGTAGCTGCAACAATTACTATACCTTCGTTCGAATCAAACCCATCCATTTCAACAAGCAGCTGATTAAGTGTCTGCTCCCGTTCATCGTTGCCACCCCCTATGCCTATGCCTCTGTGCCTTCCTACCGCGTCTATCTCATCTATAAAAAGAATACATGGCGCAGATTTTTTGGCTTGTTCAAACATATCGCGTACTCTGCTTGCGCCTACACCAACAAACATCTCAACGAAATCAGATCCCGATATACTAAAAAAAGCAACATTAGCCTCACCTGCGATAGCTTTTGCTAGCATTGTTTTACCTGTGCCAGGAGGGCCTATTAATAAACATCCAGCTGGAATCTTGCCTCCGATTTTAAGAAATTTTTGAGGATCTCTAAGAAATTCTACTAGCTCATATAACTCTCCCTTGGCTTCCTCAATTCCTGCAATATCCTTGAAGGTAATTTTTTTACCTTTATCAGATGCTAATTTGGCCTTTGATTTACCAAACCCCATAGCCTTACCAGCTCCGCCCATCTGCCTCATAAAAAATATCCATATACCTATGAACAAAAGCATAGGAAACCAGGAAATCAGTATGGAGAATAGAGAATTTATTTTTGTATCCAGAGGAGTAACCTCTATAACCGCACCTGATTCATAAATTTTTTCTAGTAAATTAGGATATTCTAATCCATGTGTAGAAAAATTCTGGCCATCCGTAGTTTGACCCTCTATTGTTCTACCAGTGATTTTTATGCTACTAATCTGCTTTGCTTCAACATACGAAATAAAATCAGAAAAATGTATATTTTTATATACACCAGCAACACCATCAAGTTGAGCCAAATTAAACATGGCAACAAAAAATATAATTATTGCGATCCATATAAATATAAAACGAGAATTCTTCATAAAATCTATCTTAAAAGTTTGCAGACGAATTCTATTGCAACTTCGTCTGTTTTGCAATCGTATATATGGGGTATTGCTACCAATTTTTCAAGGGCAAAAATTCCAGGCAGTGTCAGAAGTATAGTTTTTTTGATATTATGAGGAATTTTATTATCAAAATTTAATAATTCAGGGGTATTTTTGATCAATTCATCAAGTGTATTTTTGTATATTCTTTTTACTGAGCAATACTTAAGATTATCGAACTTAAATCTATTATCCCATATGCCATCATTTTCTAGATCTTCTATTGTATCTTTGCCGAATTCTCTTAAAAAATATACTACCCCCCCTCCTAAACAATCAGTCGGCATTATTTTGCAACCAAAGCAGGTTTTGATTTTGTAATTAATAATTGCTGTATCTAGAGTTTTTACAGAATGTAATCTTAGATCCCCTTTTTTCTTACCAATAATTTCAAGAATTTTTTTTAGTAAGCTTAGTCTGATTTCTTCTGATTGAGCCCTATATATAGCAATTTTAATAATTCCGTATCCGAGATTATTGAATTCGAAATACTTATATAGGATATCGAATACTTGCTCTTGCAAAGATGTTGATATACGCTTAATATTTTCAAAAGAAGTACAGATACGCTTAACATCTGAGATTTTAAGTAGCGCTGTTGCGATTGGTCTTATTTGATTTCTTAAGTATTTTGGAGAATAGTTAGATGAATCCTCCCACCAAAATATTTGCTTTAATGATAAATATTGCCTAAGAGTCTCTTTGGCAAATCCTAGCATAGGTCTTAAGAAGAGCACATCATTCATTAAGCTTTCTTCTGGAATGAGATAGCGATATATTCCAGACCCCCTACTTAAGCTAATAAGCACTTGTTCTAACTGATCTTCCAATATATGAGCAGTCAAAGCAACGTAACACTTATTATCTTTGCACCAATTAGTAATTAATTCATATCTGGCATCTCTTGCTTTTTTTTGTATAGCAGAAGATAGGGGAGGATGATTCCATTCTAAAACATAATGCTCGATACCAAGATTGTTGCAGAATCCAGATATCTCTATAGTCTCTAGGGTAGATTCGGGCCTTAATTTATGATCAATAGTTAGCGCGATAATTTGAGGGACTATAGCATCCTGGGCTATTTTTTGCTGTCTTTTCCGCCATTCTATCATTAAAATTAATAGTGCGACTGAATCAGATCCTCCGGATAAACATATGATAATTCTATCATAAGTAGCTTGTCGCGGCAAAACTCGTGACATGTTATCTGAAAATTTTTCTAAAATATCACAATCCAAAACTATAGCCTATATTTTCGGAGAAAATAGGATTTTATTAATCGCGTCTTTACTGAGTGCAAGTAATAGAATGAAGTAATGCATAATAGTATATAAAAAAAGATTAGTACTGAGGTTGCCAGGATATTTGTATGTTTATGAGGTCATACCCAACAATACCATTATATTATATTTTAGGCAAGTATGTAAGGGATAGGCAATCTCATAAGTTTCTCTATGCGCAAGAGCGCCTCCTCTAAGTATATGCAACAATCTATTGAGCAATAGGTATGCCAAGGCGCTGTATGTCTTTCTGAAATATCTCAAGCCCCTTATCTGTTAATGGATGAGAATATAATTGATTAATTAATTTAAAGGACATAGTTGCAGCATCGGCCCCAGCTTTTGCAACTGCGAGTACATGCTCTGTAGATCTTATCGAAGCCGCCAATATGTTGGTTTGAATAATGGGATAATTTGCATATATATGCTTTATATCTTTTATTAAATTAATGCCGCTTTCTCCTGTATCTTCTAATCTTCCTACAAAGGGAGAAATATAAGTTGCACCAGATTTTGCAGCTAGTAAAGCTTGATTAGCAGAGAAACATAAAGTGATGTTTGTTTTGCGGCCTTGTTGTGTAAAAAATTGACAAGCCTTTAATCCATGCTGCGTTACAGGAAGCTTAAGAGTGACATTATCTGCAATAGAAAGTAGTGCTGAGCCCTCGGAAATCATATTATCATATTCTTCTGCAAACACCTCCGCACTGACATCGCAAGAAGCAATATCACATATTTGTTTTATTAATTGCATAGGATTTGATGCAGATTGCCCAATTAATGTAGGATTAGTAGTAATGCCTCCAAGAATTCCTAACTCAAGCACCTGCTCAATCTCTCTTAAATTTACACTATCTAAAAATATCTTCATATTATCTACACTATTGATTGTTATGTTATAAGCAAGATTTCATTCATAAGCAACCAAAACAAAGAATCGATATATAATGATGAGAGATCCACTTCCCTACATTACATTATGGGACTTAAGTCTGACCATCTCGTTTGTTGACTTGATAGTATCTTTTTTCTCTGCTTCGAATTTCTTTTTTTGAATATTTGCATCCACAATCTCAAAGCGCTTCAGCTCCTCAAAATACCCCCTGATCTCTTCTTGAATTTTTGCGCCCTCCTTTTGCACTTGCTTTAATTTTGATAATAATGCAGATTTTTTAGTATTTGCGTGGCGTATAAAATATTCTAAATTCCTTGTATATTCAGTACCGTAAAAAACCTCAGCTTCTTTTTGTATCTGAGAATTCAATAGAGCGATTTCGTGTGCTACTTGCTCTGCCTCAAGATCTAGTACCTTCTTGTTCCATATAGACAAATCTAATTTTTTTTTTGAGAGTTTTATTAAGCTCTTAATTGCCTTCATTGCCAAGCTCTAATATCTGCGCAAGCTTTGTAAAGCTTTCGCTCATACTCATATATTCATCAGGATTTTGTCTTAGAAAATCTTCAATCAGAGGAAAATATTTAATAGCGTAATCTACATCTCTATCTGCGCCGCTTTTGTAAGCTCCTATCCTTACCATATCAGACATATCATTATATGTTGCCAGCAATCTTCTTGCGCTTTGTAAAATGAAATTTTCTCTGGAAGTGTTGCATTTAGGAAGAGACCTTGAGACTGATTTCAGTACATCTACGGCAGGATATCTTCCTCGTTCAAAAATATTTCTATCAAGTACTATATGCCCATCTATTATACTACGCACAGAATCGCTAATAGGCTCATTCTGATCGTCCCCTTCCACAAGAACGGTAAAAAGACCGGTAATATCGCCCTTTTCAATGCCCGGGCCAGCTCTTTCAAGCAATTTTGGCATTTCACTAAATACTGAAGGTGTATAGCCTTTATTTGCTGGCATCTCTCCTGCTGCAAGGCCTATATCCCGCTGAGCCATCGCAAGCCTTGTTACTGAATCCATAATACATAACACTTCTCTTCCTTGGTCTCTAAAATACTCTGCTACACTCATTGTAAGATAAGCTGCTCTTTTTCGCATTAATGCAGGTTCATCGCTTGTAGCTACAATAACTATTGCATTTTTGAGGCCATCATCTCCTAGATATTCCTGTATGAATTCTTGTACCTCTCTACCTCTTTCTCCAATTAATCCAATAACTTTAATATCGGTCTTAGAATATTTGGTCAGCATAGAAATAAGTACAGATTTACCAATACCACTACCAGCAAATATACCCATTCTTTGGCCCTGGCAACAACTTGTAAAGCAATCAAGCGCTTTGACCCCAAGATCTATCTTGGGTCCAAGGCGTCTTCTTTTTTGGGGATTGGGCGGGGGCGAGTTTAAAAAATATGGCTTATCTCCAAATGCTAATAACCCCTTATCATCTAATGGATGTGCAAAAGCATTTAAAATTCTACCACGCCAAGACTCATCTGGCCATATGGCATTTTCACTTGTGGTGACAATTACTTTACTACCCAGACCCACTCCTTCAGTTTCTCCATAAGGCAATAAAATCACTATATTATCTTTCAGCGCAATAACTTCAGCAAGCATTTCGGGCATTTGAGAAGATGTTTTAGATACTAGGCATTTAGTGCCAATAGTAACAAAATCAGATAAACCCTTCGCTTCTATCACAATGCCTCTTACAGCAACTACAGTACCTACTAACTTTATAGTAGCGACATTGCTTAGAGCTTGATTGAGGGATTTAATTCTAGATAATATTTCCATTATTTTTTATTCCATGATCTATAATTTAATGCGGGAGAGAAAAAATTACCCTGCATATAATCTACATTCATCTCTACTAGTTGATTTGCTATAGATTCACTCTCAACAAATTCTGCTACAGTTTTACATCCGAGCTCTTCAGATGTTTTGATCAGCATCTCCACTAAGGCCCTATTTTTACAATTCTCGTCTAATCCCCTAATAAAGCACCCATCAATTTTTATTATATCAATAGCGTAATCTCTGATATGATTAAATGATGTATATCCTACTCCAAAATCATCTAACGCAATCATACATCCCATGGATTTTGCGGAGTCAACAAAGTATTTTGTAGATTCAAAATTATCATTAAATGCAGTTTCTGTAATTTCTATTATCATTCTTGATCCAGCTTTTGATGCAGAGATGAGGCCTAAAATATGCTCTGAAATCATGGGATCTTGAATTGCTATACTAGAGATATTGACAGAGAGTCTTAGTGAGTCATATGCTTTCAATTCTCGAGTTGCCATTTCAAAAACATATTGATCTACATTTGTGATATATCCATATTTTTCAGCAAGAAGTATATATCTACCTACTGAGTACATATTAGATTTCAGGTTATTCAGACGTAGCAAGCATTCATGGTAGGCTATCTCCCCAGTACCACATGTAACAACTGGCTGAAATGCAAAACATGCTAATTTAGAATCCAGAGCATACTTCAACTCTTGCAAAAGCTTATATTCTTCTAATGTTTTACTTGCAATATCATAACTATCAATAAAATGAAATATAGAGCGTTGATCAAAATAATAATTATCTCCAGAAAGAAGCATCATAGAATCACGCAAGGAGCCCAGAGATGAAACTACAGTGGCAGAAATTCTTACATCAAGAAAAATATCGTTATTTATCTTAGACATTAATTCGCCTCTAACATACATACTAAGCTCATGTAGCTTAGCTTTTGTAATTTCTTTCATTAGATAGTAGTAATGCTTATCGTACTCATATATAGTACCAATGATTTTATCTCGCATAGAGGCGTTAATTGACTGCGCAATAACTGCGCCAATCTGATACAAATTCTCCGGAGTGTGCGAAACTGCAAGTTGCTCAAAATTTTTGATAGTAATTTGAGTTACTGAGTATTGTTCTTGGGAGTGCTTTTGTGCATCTTCTATTTTTTTTATAAAGGCAACAAAGCTACTCATTTATTAAGCACCAAATGCATATATATAGAGTTTTATTGGATATTAGGTTATGTTCTTATCTTTTCAAGAAAAAACGTGTACTACAAAATGACTTTATTTATAATTAAATACGCTCATTAAAAAATATCATCATTAGAGATTATTGAGTCTTGAGTATTTTTGTCACAGCTTGTTTCTCCAATTCTCCAATCTCTGAAATAAAAGACGTAGCACCAGAAAAGGCCCGCTGTGATTCTATTGTTTGCGCAATGATTCTAGTAGGATTGACATTAGATCCTCTTAGAGCTCCACTTATTAATGTAAAATCATCCAGTGGTATTTCTGCGACAGTTGCTTTGTATAATCCCTCTCCTTCTTTAATTAATGTATTTCTATCTTCTACAAAAAATATACCTATTCTACCCACTTCCTCATCATCAGCAATGATAGAGCCATTAGATAAAACGCTGATACTTCGAGCTTCGACTGGTATTTCAATTCCATCATCATTGGTTGATAATAGAGCATGACCATTAGCATTCACCACTAAACCATCTTGATTTCTAAAAAACGTATCCGAAACAATCAGTCTCTGGCCCTTTGGAGTCATGATTTTAAGATATTGGTGATTTTCTGCCACAGATACATCAAGAGGATTATTGGTATTTTTCAACGGTCCTAATTCTCCTGTTTTATACATGCCTTTTGTCTCAACAAACTGAGTATTTGTTGCTACAGATTTGCCGGCTGTACTTGCGCGCAAAAGCAATGCATCTTCTTCGTATCCTATGGTATTTATATTTGCGGCATTATTGGCAACCATCTCCATATTTTGTTTTCTAGCAATTTGACTAGATACAGAGATATAAAATGCATTGTTTGCATATATCTGATTAGACAAAAACAGCGCACTAAATAATATAATTAGTTTTTTCATATGTTAGTTTGTAAACAATATACTTGTTAAAATTAAAGTCTTAACATACTATCAAACTCTTAGAGAAATTTCTATAGATTTCACAAAAATTATGTTCATCATCTTCTACAACACACTTACAGAGTGATAATTATGGCTGAAAAAAATTTACAACAAGACTTAAGTACTAATGATGTCAATGATAATGCCGGAGCATCTAATGAGGAAGCATCAGAAGTAGTAGCAGAAGGGTCTACTTATAAAGGAAAAAAAATACTATTATTGCTTGTACCTATGATTATAGGAATAATCAGTGCCACAATCTATATATTATTCAGTTTATATAGCTCATCAGGAACATCAACGAACGATGAGCACAAGGCGACTACTGAGAAAGGGGGGCCGGAATACTACTTTATCGATATGAATAATATGATAGTAACAATATCCTCTAGCGCAGATATGAAAAAAAATTACCTCAAATTATCTTTATCTATGCAGGTCAAAACACAAGATGCGGAAACTGTAATAAATCAAAAGTTACCTATAATCAATGATAGTTTTCAGACTTTTTTGAAAGAACTTAGAAGGGCAGATCTATCTGGATCTGCCGGGGTAATTATGCTGAAAGCACAATTGCTTAAAAGAGTAAATGCTATTATTGCGCCTCAAGAGGTCTTAGATATTTTATTTAAAGAAATAATTTTGAGTTAGTCTATGGCCAAAAGCACCCAAAAACCTCGCCAAGAAATTGACAAAAAAAATGTAGGTCTCAAAGCTTTACTAGATAAAGCTCTGGAGTCTTACGAAAAACTCCCGATGCTCGAAATTGTTTTTGAGAAGCTGGTAAAACTTCTCACTACTGCAGTAAGAAACCTAACTGCAGAAACAGTTGACATATCTATAAAAGAGTCAGATTCGCAAAGATTTTCATCATATTATAAGACTATTAACCCTCCATGCTCCATCGTGGTATTTAAGGTGGTAGAGTGGGATAATTTGGGCTTGATAGTAATGGATAACTCAATAGTATACTCTCTACTGGATTTGCTATTTGGCGGCAAAAAAAAAGAACAATTCAAAAAGCCAGATGTTAGAAATTATACATATATAGAGCAAGCTCTGATACGCCAGATTGGTGAGGTTATGCTTGTAGAGCTGAGCGCAGCATTTGATTCATTAAGTCCAGCAACTTGCGTATTCGAAAGATTAGAAAGTAATCCTAATTTTGCAGCAATCGCAAGACCAGGTGATGCAGTTATACTACTAAAGCTAAATATAGATTTGGGTGGTAAGGGTGGTATTGTAGATTTTATAATACCTTATGCTACATTAGAACCTATAAAAAATCTATTACAACGAGTGTCTCTTGGTGAGCAATTTGGCTCCGATACAACATGGGAGGAAAGCCTGATAGAAAAGATTTACGATGTAGAGTTGCCGATTGAAGCAGTAATAGTAGATAAGCCCATTTCTCTTAGTGGACTTACAAAACTTAAGATAGGAGATACAATTACCACATCATACAAAGAAAAGGATGATGTATTTATTAGATGCGGGGATATAAATCTTTTGATGGGTCAAGTCGGGAAATGCCAAGAAAAAGTAGCTATTAATATTACAAAAAAATGCGAGGATCTGAAGCGATCATGATACTATTAGATCTAATTTTGATTATTATTACCGCTGCTTCAGTAGTATCTAGCATAATACTAAATAGAAGAATGTTAGTAATACAGCAGCACAGAGTGGAGATGCTAAAAATGCTCAGAGATTTTGATTCTGCGGTTGCAAGATCTGAGTCTGCAATTGGTACAATACAAAAACTCTTTAATGAAACAAGTCACTACATTACAAATACACAGAATAATATTAACAAAAAAAGTGAAGATCTGCATTTTTTATTTAATACAGCAGATAAATTATCCGATGAACTGGAGATAATAATAGCTTCTGGCAATAGAGTATGCGGCAAATTAGTAGATACGCTGTCAGAAGTTAAAAAATGGGGTAGCAAAGATATTGATGCCGACTCTACTAAAGAAGACATTGTAGGTACTATTGATTTAGAGCAGGCTAATAAAACTATTGATATACTTCAAGATAGTTATGCTCAAATGCAGATACACAAAAAAAGAGTTGGGTAAATTATGAGAGTGAATTATTTCTCAATAATGATTACAACTGGTATGATGCTTGGACTAATCAAAATTACACATTTACTTGATAAAATCATTACACAAAAAAGTGATGATAATGCATATGTGTCTAATTTAATGACAGTAAATTATGCTCATGCAGCAAAGAAATCTACCAGCGCAGATAAATCCAAAAATAAAAATGATCCGCATAATGAAGATAAAACAAATTCTCCAGGATTTAAACCTCCGGGCCAAGATTTAAATCAGGCTCAGCAATACTCCAACCCTTATGAAACAAATTTTCTAAGTAAAGGATATACAGAAGAAGAACTCAAAGTGTTGATGGATCTCTCAAAAAGAAGAGACGATCTTGATAAATATCAGCAACAGCTCACTCTTAAAGAGAGCTTTCTCAAAGCCGCAGAAGATAAAATAGCATCTCAGACAAAAGACTTACAAGCGATGGAGGTAAAGATTAATGCCTTGATGGCTCAATTAGCAGAAAAAAGCAACATGAGAATAAAGAGTCTTGCCAAAATATACGAGAACATGAAAGCATCAGAGGCTGCAACAATTTTTGATGCTCTAGAGATGCCATTATTACTTGAAATAGTGAGAAATATGAAAGAGCAAAAAGTTGCGCCTATTATAGCTCAAATCAATCCTCAAAAAGCCAAAGAAATATCTCTGGAGTTTGCAAAAATCTCAGATAGTATGGGCGAAATGAGATCAAAATGATACGTAGTACAAAAGAAACTCAGAATTTACCTAACTCTAATCTTTCTTTTGTCTCGCTTTATTTATTTATTTTAATTTTATTTCTTTTGCTATCGAGAATATCGCATCACTCATCGCCTGATGATTCGTTTAAACGCCTTGTATCTTCTATTAAATCTCAGGATTCAGTGGTGGATTTAAAAAACATAGGAAAAATAGTGATGCTTCATAGACCTGAAATATCTTATCGAGGGTGTCTCATGGCACAAAATAAACTATGCAAAGAATTGGTAGATATGATAAATTTATCTGTATCACACCTGCATAATAATAAACAATTCTCAAATTTTCGCCTGAAGATTGAGAATGGAGATACAAAATTGAGCGCAAGAGATATTGCTATTATGCTCAGAGAGCTCAAGGAGGGTTTTGATGCAAGGATTAATCTAGAATTTATTGACCTAAATACTTTAAATCCCTTATACATCAATATTGTACGCAATTAGCATCAAGACAAAAGTTAGCAGAAACATATGAAAAAAATTATAATATCAACAATGATTGGTAATGCTCTTGAGTGGTATGACTATGCATTATACGCTCAATTTGCTCATATAATAGGGTTGCACTTTTTTCCCGAATCTAGATTGACTCACATACTGACTTTTGCAGTTTTTGCAGCTGGGTTCGTTGTAAGGCCACTAGGCGCTGTATTTTTTGGAACAATAGGGGATACGCTAGGTAGAAGGTTTGCTCTTGCACTAGGGATGATTACAATGGCAATACCTACTGCTGCTATAGGATTTCTTCCTTCCTATGATACGATAGGAATTTTTGCCCCAATTTTATTAACTTTGATGCGATTAATTCAGGGATTTTCTTTAGGAGGAGAATTTAGCGGCTGTATATCATACGTTGTTGAAAGCTCCTCAATAAATCATAGAGGCCTAGCAGGAAGTACTACATTTCTCAGTATGTGCATTGGTATGCTTTTTGGTAGCATGACAGCAGAATTATGTAAGCGCGTTATGTCACCAGAATATTTAATTGCATTTGGATGGAGATTGCCTTTTGCACTCGGGTTATTTATAGGACTCATAGGTTTTTATATAAGAACCAAGTTACATGAAAGCCCGTTATATCAAGAGGCAAAAGCAACCGGCAATTTGTCCAAAACGCCAATTGTGGATTTAATGCAAGAAAATTATAAAAATCTTATAATTGCCATTGGGATATATCTGAGCGTCACAGTGCCTTTTTACATAAATACAGTATATTTATCTACTTATATACAGAATCTAGGTTTTGAAGATGCTATTGCAAGTAAAGCCAATATAGCAGCGCTAATTTCTATGTCATGTTCACTAGTTCTATCTGCGTGGATTTCAGATAAGATAGGCAGAAAACCTGTGATGATTTTTGCTTGCATTGTCTATATAATTGTGGCTGTTCCTGCTTTTTATATCATATGTAATAGCCCCAATCCAAGGATTATCATAACAACCTGCGCTATTATGGGTGCAATTAACGGATTATTTATGGGGCCTGTACCTACGGTACTAGTTGAGCTCTTCCCTACAAAAGTTAGATTCACTGGGGTTGCCCTATCATATAATCTAAGCGCTGCAATATTTGGAGGCACTACTCCTATGATACTGCTCATTCTTATTTCGCAATTTCAAAATAACATGATAGTGCCATACTATTTAAGTGTTTTTATTTGTATTACTTTATTTACTTTGATATATTACCAAGAAACTTATAAAAGTAAATTATATGACAGTAAAAGCTCAGCATGACGATTTTAGACTGCCAAGCGGGTCTGATAATAAAGTATTGATGCATTCTTGCTGTGCTCCTTGTGCCGGGGAATTAATGCAAAAGATAAAAGAATCTGGCATAGAACTTACAATATTTTTTTACAATCCAAATATACACCCAAAAAAAGAATACGAAATCAGAAAAGAAGAAAATATAAAATACGCAAACAAATTAGGTGTACCATTTGTAGATGCTGATTACGATGTGCAAAACTGGTTTTCAAGAGTTAAGGGCATGGAAAATGAACCAGAAAGAGGTGTTAGATGTAGCGCCTGCTTTGATATGAGATTTGAAAGAACTGCTCTATATGCTTACGAAAATAATTTTACAGTATTTACGAGCTCATTAGGAATTTCTAGGTGGAAAAATATGAATCAGATTAATGAGTCGGGTATAAGAGCCGCAAAACCTTATGATAACATGGTATACTGGGTATATAATTGGAGGCTGAACGGGGGGTCACAAAGAATGTATGAAATAGCAAAGGAAGAGAATTTCTATAAACAAGAATATTGTGGATGCATATACTCATTGCGCGATACAAATAATTGGCGAGTTAAAAATAATAGAGAAAAAATTGTGATTGGAGAGCAATTTTATCATGAAAAATCACAAAGCCACTAGGGTTTTAAATCTGGCGCTAGATTTCTTGATGCACTAATAATGATTACTCTGGGCTATAAATTGTTGATTGAGATACGGGGATTAAATTATTTTGAAGTATATTTAAACAAATCATTATATCTATGTAATATGTAAAAAAGTTACATTATAGTTAAAAAATATCTGTTATTTTGCATTTACACTTATCGAGGTTGAAATATTTTTGTAGAATAGAGGTATTGCTATGTTAATGTAGAATATTTTTATGAAAAAAATTAGAAAATTACTTACCTCATCGGCTTTATTGATCAATATTTTAGGTGCATCTTTTGTGATACATACAAACGCGAATGCCGCTGAAGCTTTGCACGAATGTAATGATGCATCTTAATTGTAGAAAGAGAGAGCAATAGAGTACAAAATTCCTACTAGAATTCGTCTGCAATATCCTCATCTTGAGCTGCTATCACATAATTTCCAACACGGAATTGTTCTTTTAGTCGCGCAATCTCAAACTCTCCTATACCAAGAGTTTTTAGAACCGCCCCTCCTAGCTGCAATCCGGTCTCATAAGAAGCGGGAACTATTATAGTTGCACCAAGCTCGTATAACTCGTTTGAATTTTTCATATCTTCGCTTCTTACAATCATGGAAAGATGATTGTAATTTTGAGAGATTTTCTTAAGCGCTTTTTTCTGAGTAATAGAATTTTCTAGAGTAACTATTACCCCAACAGCTCTATCTGCGCCGCAAGCAGAAAGAGTTGAGATATGAGAAATATCTCCCGCAAATACTGGAAACCCGTTACTGCGACCTTCTTTGACCCTTTCGGCATTAATTTCAATAATCACATAATTTACAGATTCTGCTTCGAGAAATTTTGCAACCATTCGACCTACTGATCCAAAGCCAGCTATGATGACGTGATTACTCAAATCTCGTGCTCCTTTTTCAAGTATATTATCTGGAGATTTTTCTGGGTCATAATCAAAAAAATGTTCAATTTTATTTCCGAGTGTAGATAATAAAGGAGTAACTGCCATAGAGCATGTCACTACCAGAAGTAACAATTTACCTGTTGCCTCAGGTATGATGCCCTCACTCATACCTAAATTATATAAAATAAATGCAAACTCTCCTCCTTGAGACAACATCAACCCTGCATGTATAGCAACACCTGTATTAAACCCAAAAATTATACATAACCCCGTGATGATTGCAGACTTTGCAATAATCAGGGATACTGTTAGTGATACAATAATGCCGATTTGATTGTAAATTTCCATCACATCTATTGTCATTCCTACGGACATAAAAAAGAGGCCAAGCAACAACCCCTTAAATGGATATATGCTCTCTTCTGCCTTTCTTTGAAATTCAGTCTCAGCAACTAACACGCCAGCTGTAAAAGCACCAAGTGCTAAAGAAAGCCCCATATATTCGGTCGCAAAAGCAGATGCAAGAGCTATCAGTAAGGTTGCCGCAGTGAATAATTCGTTTGAGCTACTAGACTCATTCTCGCTTGATAATAGCCTAAAAATTGGCCTAAAAAATACCCTACCTATGGCAAAAATAGCAGCAAGTACAATTGCTGCTTTCACTATAGACATTAGAACCTCTATATGCAGCGATGATAAATTATTGCCAGATAGTTTTGGTACAATAACTAGCAAAGGCACTACCGCAAAATCCTGAAGCAACAAAATTGCCAGCGATATTCTACTTACTTGAGCAAATTGTCTCCTAGAATCATCTATCACTTGTAGCACTACAGCAGTAGAAGATAGAGCAAGACCTCCTCCTATTATTACTGCATGACCATTGACATTATCATGGAATATAGTAATTGCTCCGGCTATGATAATTGAAGTGAAAATAACTTGAAGAGTTCCCAAACCAAAAACGTATTTCCGCATTGCAGATAATCGAGCAAAAGATAGTTCTAGGCCTATTGCATACAATAAAAATACTACTCCGTATTCTCCAAGTATATGTATCTGCTTATATAGAACAATTTTAAGTCCGTGATCCCCTATGAATGCACCTGCAACTAAATAGCCAAGCACTGGGCTGAGCTTGAGTTTTTTGAATATAATTACGATAAAAACTGCTGCAGATAACAACACCAAGACGCTTGGCAATACTTCAAATTGTTCCATAGATCATAATTTTATTGATAATTTATAATTGACCAATTGCTAGAAAATAGCAATCCTGATAATATCAATTATATTACATTTTTTAAGTTGTATTGTAAAAAAAATCTGTTGTCACAAGAATAAAGCCTGTTCGTGCTAAAATCAATTATATAATTATAGGTTCAAAAATATCTCAAGAATCATGACGAGTATAGAGAAATATTGTGAATAATTTGTTGCACTAGCGCGAATCGCCCTAATTCATTCCAAGAATAATATTTGATATCAAATATCAAATATTATTCCATAAGACCTTTTCTTGCTTTATCGACATAAAAACCTGTTCCAGCTGGAATTAATCTACCCACTATAACATTTTCTTTCAAGCCATATAATTTATCTACTTTACCTGCTACAGCAGATTCGGTAAGTACTCTTGTTGTTTCCTGGAATGATGCAGCAGAAATAAATGATCTAGTCTGAAGAGAGGCTTTGGTTATACCTTGCAATACTAACTCTCCTTGTGCGGGTTTAAATCCACTAATAATTGCTTTTTCATTGATTTCATCAAACTCTGATCGATCAATTTTTTCTCCAACAATTAATGTGGTCTCACCAGCGTCAAGAATTTCGACTTTTTGAAGCATTTGTCGTATTATTACCTCAATATGCTTATCATCAATTTTCACGCCCTGAAGTCTATATACTGCTTGAATTTCACGAACCATATATTTTGTCAACTCTTCTACTCCCATAATTCTGAGAATATCTTGGAGCACTGCGTTTCCATCAACTAACATGTCTCCTTTTTTTACGTAATCTCCTTCATTGACCACTATATGCTTACCCTTAGGCACCATGAATTCAATGGGTTTGCTTCCATCAATTGGATGAATAATAATTCTTCTCTTCGATTTAAAATCTTTACCAAATTCAATTCTTCCGTCAGATTCAGCAATAACAGCATGATCCTGGGGTTTTCTAGCTTCTACTAACTCAGCCACTCTTGGTAAACCACCAGTAATGTCTCTTGTTTTAGTAGATTCTCGAGGAATACGCGCGATAATATCACCAGCATTGATCTTTGCCCCATCTTCTACGCTTAAAATTGCATTTACAGGTAAATAGTATCTGGCTTCTAGTCCATTGGATAAATTAAGAGTTGCTCCATTTTCATCTAGTAAATGAATGCGAGGTCTCAATTCTGCTCCTTTAGCACTCTGCCTTGATTCAACAATCACTTTATTTGTAATTCCCGTGGCCTCATCTGTTACATCACGCACAGAAATTCCATCTACCAAATCCTGAAAAGATATTCTGCCGGTTTTTTCTGTGATAATGGGAATAGTATAGGGATCCCACTCAGCAAGCTTTTCGCCTCTTTTTACGTTTTGACCATCATCAGCAGTTAGCTTTGCGCCATACGATACCTTATGTCTAGCTTTTTCCTCTCCCTTGCTGTCTACAAGTAGTATCTCGCAAGATCTACTCATAACTATCTTATTATTATTTGAATCCAAAACTATATTACGATTGACTATCTTAATTTTAGCATCAAAGGAAGCCTCTATGGAAGAGATTTCTGCACCTCGAGTTGCCGCTCCTCCTATATGGAATGTTCGCATTGTCAGCTGAGTACCAGGTTCGCCTATTGATTGAGCCGCTATTACGCCAACAGCTTCTCCAACTGATACTAATTCTCCTGTAGATAGATCTCTGCCATAGCATTTTGCGCAGACGCCTTCTTTGTGTTGACAGGTGAGGACAGAGCGCACTTTTATCGAATCTATTCCAGCAGTTTCAATTTTTTCTACAGCTGTTTCATCGAGTATACTACCCGAAAAAACAATGAGATCACCGGTAGTAGGATGCTTAATATCATTTAGTACAGTCCTACCCAGCACTTGATCTGCAAGAGATATAATAACATCTCCCCCATCAATGATAGGTATAAAAACTAAGCCATCATTAGTGCCGCAATCATATTCTGTAACAATACAATCCTGAGCAACATCTACTAATCTTCTAGTCAAATAACCTGAACTTGCTGTTTTCAGCGCTGTATCTGCTTGGCCCTTTCTAGCTCCATGAGTCGAGTTAAAATACTCTAGTACAGTCAGTCCTTCTTTGAAGTTTGATATAATAGGAGTTTCAATGATCTCTCCAGAAGGCTTTGCCATTAACCCCCTCATTCCCGCTAATTGTTTTATCTGCGCAGGAGAGCCTCTTGCACCTGATGCTGCCATCATATAAATTGAGTTAAACCTGGAATGACCACTCCCGGAACCTTCTGATTTTCTTAAAGTTGAGATATCTATCATCATATCGCTTGCAACTTTATCTGTGCATCTTGACCATGAATCGATGACTTTGTTATATTTCTCCCCAAATGTAATAAAACCATCAGAATATTGATTTTCAAACTCCTTTACTTCATCAAGAGTATTGTTGATATGTTTGTCTTTACTGACAGGGACTACCATGTCATCCATTCCAAATGAAATACCAGATTTGCATGCATAATTAAATCCAAGACCCATAAGTCTATCTGCAAAAATCACTGTAGCTTTTTGACCGCAATGCCTATAAACGAGATCGATGACAGAAGAAATATCTTTTTTTGTCATCGGTCTGTTTATGACTTTAAAATTAATATTTTTATTTTTGGGCAATAATTCTCTTAGAATGAGTCTTCCTGGTGTTGTGTCTACAAGAGTCTGCACAAGCTCATCTTCTGCGTTAAGAATTTGCATTCTATATTTAATTCTTGTATGTAAACTGACGGCATTAATAAATAATGCATGATGTACTTCATGTATTTCGGACATGATAGATCCTTCTCCGGGCTCAGATTCTAAATCTAGCGTCATGTAATATAAGCCTAAAACTATATCCTTATCTGGTACAATGATCGGTTTTCCATTTGCAGGACTAAGAATATTGTTGGTCGACATCATTAGAACTCTTGCTTCTAATTGAGCCTCAATTGACAGAGGTATATGAACCGCCATTTGATCACCGTCAAAGTCTGCATTAAATGCCGCACACACAAGAGGGTGCAACTGAATCGCCTTACCTTCAATTAAAGTTGGTTCAAATGCTTGTATTCCTAGTCTGTGTAAAGTCGGGGCTCTGTTTAAAAGAACTGGATGCTCTCTTATTACTTCCTCTAATATATCCCACACTTCCGGCTTTTCAGACTCTACCATTTTCTTAGCAGCTTTTAATGTAGCGGCAAAGCCATATAACTCTAATTTTGCGTATACAAATGGCTTAAATAACTCCAAAGCCATTTTTTTTGGGAGGCCGCACTGATGTAGCTTTAACTCGGGTCCAACAACTATCACAGATCTACCAGAATAATCTACTCTTTTTCCAAGTAAATTTTGCCTAAACCTACCTTGTTTACCTTTTAGCATGTCACTTAAAGATTTAAACGGACGTTTGTTGTTGTTTTTTACAACTCTCCCTCTTCTACCATTATCAAACAAGGCATCTACAGCCTCTTGTAGCATTCTTTTTTCATTTCTAACTATAATGTCAGGCGCTTTTAACTCTAGTAATCTACGTAATCTATTATTCCTGTTAATAACTCTTCTGTATAACTCATTTAGATCGGAAGTTGCAAACCTGCCGCCATCAAGCATCACAAGTGGCCTTATTTCTGGTGGAATTATAGGCAAGACTCTCATTACCATCCACTCTGGCTTATTGGAAGATCCTAAAAAATCTTCCACAAGCTTGAGTCTTTTGACTATTTTTTTTCTTTTAATTTCTGAGGTAGTAGATACAATGCTTTCTCTAAGCTCTAATTGCATTGCCTCAAGATCTAAATCTTTGAGTAATTTTTCGATCGCTTCTGCTCCTATCAATACTTCAAAATTACCTTCTCCATATTCATCTAAAGCTTTATTATACATATCATCAGTAAGTACATCGCCTCTGGAAAGTGGAGTTAATCCTGATTCAATAACTACATACGCCTCAAAATATAGTATTTTCTCAATATCTTTTAGGGTCATATCTAAAAGAGCGCCTATTCTTGAAGGAAGAGACTTAAGGAACCAAATATGAGCGATTGGGGCTGCAAGTTCGACGTGGCCCATCCTCTCTCTCCTTACTCTGGAGGTAGTAACTTCGACACCGCACTTTTCACAAACAATACCGCGATATTTCATACGCTTATATTTGCCACATAAACACTCGTAATCTTTTACTGGACCAAATATTCTGGAGCAAAAAAGCCCCTCTTTTTCGGGTTTAAACGTTCTATAATTTATCGTCTCGGGCTTTGTTACTTCCCCAAAAGACCAGGAACGAATTTGCTCGGGACTGGCGATATTAATTCTTAAAATATCAAATTGTTGTACATTACTTACTTGTCCGTAGAAATTTACCGTCTCAGTCATAACTAATCCTTAGCCTCATCTTTAATTGTTTCATCGTGCTCTAGCTGAATATTCAAGCATAGCGACCTGAATTCTTTTATCATTACGTTAAATGACTCTGGAATACTAGATTCAAAATTATTATCCCCTCTGACTATAGACTCATATATTTTGATACGACCAGTAACATCATCAGACTTCACAGTTAACATTTCTTGAAGAGTATACGCTGCTCCGTATGCCTGAAGAGCCCAACACTCCATTTCTCCAAATCTTTGACCTCCAAACCTAGATTTACCTCCAAGTGGCTGCTGAGTTACAAGGCTATATGGACCAATTGAGCGAGCGTGAATTTTATCATCCACCAAATGATGAAGCTTAAGCAGGTATTTGTAACCTACGGTAACTTTTCTATCAAAATATTCGCCAGTTCTACCATCAATTAATTTTGTTTGACCCGAAGTGCATACATCAGCAAGCTCAAGCATGTGCTTCACATCCGAGATTTTGGCGCCATCAAATACTGGGGTAGAAAATCTGACACCTCGTGATGAACTTAGAGCAAGATTGCATAATTCATCTTTGCTCATTTCATTGATATTGGTAAGCATTTCCTCATTGTCATGAAATATTTTATGCAATAAGGAGCGAACGTCAGAGATATCGCCATTTTGATTTCTGTAATTTAAGGCCATAGATTCGAGTTTTTTGCCAAGATTAAATCCTGCCCACCCAAGGTGCGTTTCAAGGATTTGTCCTACATTCATCCTCGATGGGACACCAAGAGGATTTAGTACTATGTCTACAACAGTCCCATCTTCTAAATAAGGCATATCTTCTTCTGGTAAAATTCTAGAAATTACACCTTTATTTCCATGTCTTCCAGCCATTTTATCTCCAGGCTGAAGTTTGTGCTTAGAAGCTATGAATACTTTGACCACTTTGAGTGCGCCTTGAGGTAAATCATCTCCACTTTGCACTTTATCAACTTTGGAGTGAAAGGTTTTATTTAGCAAACTTTTGGCATCATCATAATGTCTTTTGATTTGCTCTATCTCATTCATTACTTCGGGATGACTGACTGAAATTTGCCAATATTGTCCTTTACTTAATTTACCCAGCATCTCTTCGGTAACAGTGTCTCCTGCTTTTATCGATTTTGGTCCAGAAGTGATTATTTGATTCATCAATAAACTTTCTAGTCTTAAAAAAACAAATCTTTCTATAATTGCAATTTGATCATCTCTATCTTGAGCTAATTTTTCAATTTGCATTTGCTCTATAGCAAGAGATCTTTCATCTTTTTCGACCCCTCTTCTTGAGAAAACTCGGACTTCGACAACTGTTCCCTGAACCCCCGGAGGTACATGCAAAGAAGAGTCTCTCACATCTCCGGCTTTTTCTCCGAAGATCGCTCTTAGTAGCTTTTCTTCAGGAGTCATAGGAGATTCACTTTTTGGAGTAACTTTACCAACCAATATATCTCCTGGCCTTACATCAGCACCGACATGCACTATCCCAACTTCATCAAGGTGAGCAAGGCTTTCATCGGATATATTAGGAATATCTCTAGTAATTTCTTCGGGACCTAACCTTGTATCTCTGGCTATGACTTCGAATTCTTCTATATGAACGGAGGTAAATACATCATTTTTTGCAATTTTTTCAGATATCAAAATTGAATCTTCGAAGTTGTATCCACTCCAAGGAATAAATGCTACAAGCACATTTCTACCAAGAGCTATTTCTCCATTATCGGTACTTGGACCATCGGCAATTACATCACCCACAGTTACCTTATCACCTACTGAAACCAAGGGTTTCTGATTTATACAAGTATTATGATTAGATCTCTGGAACTTTTGTAGATTATAAATATCTACTTCTGGCGCTCCATCTTTCTTTCTAGTAGTTGTCCGCACGACTATTCTAGTGGAATCTACTCTATCTACAAAACCGTCATTTTGTGCAATAATTACTGCTCCAGAATCCTTAGCTACTACTCTCTCGATCCCAGTTCCCACTACAGGAGCTTCTGTTCTTAAAAGAGGTACAGCTTGCCTCTGCATGTTAGAACCCATAAGAGCTCTATTCGCATCGTCATTTTCAAGAAAAGGTATTAAAGATGCCGCAACAGATACTACTTGCATAGGAGTGACATCTATAAAATCTACTTCATGAGGAGCAACCATTATAAAATCTGAGTTATATCTGCAGTTAATTAAACTGCCTAATATCTTATTATTGCTATCTCTCTCTGTGTTTGCTTGAGAAATTTTATATTTATCTTCATCTATAGCAGAAAGATACACTACCTCATTTGTTATGACCCCATCAACGACTTTTCTATAGGGACTTTCAATAAATCCATATTTATTTATTCTTGCATAGGTCGCAAGAGAGTTAATAAGACCGATATTTTGCCCTTCTGGTGTTTCGATAGGACAAATTCTGCCATAATGCGTAGTGTGCACATCTCTGACTTCGAATCCAGCTCTATCTCTACTTAGTCCGCCGGGGCCCAAAGCAGAAAGTCTTCTCTTATGAGTCACCTCAGATAGAGGATTTGTCTGATCCATAAACTGAGAAAGTTGGGAAGTACTGAAAAATTCTTTTACTATTGTTGTCAAAGATTTGGAATTTACAAGATCATGAGGCATTACTGTATCTATCGAGACAGAGCTCATTCGTTCTATTATGCTTTTTTCGAGTCTTACTAATCCAATCCTGAATTGATTCTCGATTAATTCTCCTACTGATCTGACTCTTCTATTTCCAAGATGGTCTATGTCATCAATTTGGCTTCTGCCGTCTTTTAGCTCGACTATTGACTTCACTACTTGTTTAATATCTTCTGGAGTTAATACGCATTTATCTATTGGCACATCGAGCCCTAGTCTGGCATTCAATTTAATACGCCCCACTTCTGAAAGATCGTATCTTGATGAATCGTAAAATAACCCGTCAAATAGTTGTTGGGCAGCTTCGAGAGTAGCCGGCTCTCCAGGTCTGAGTACTCTAAAAATATCAATTAAAGCTACTTCTTGATCTGTGACCTTATCTTGAGTTATGGTATTTCTAATGTATGGACCTACTTGAGATGAAATATTTAAAACTCGAATCTCATTGGTAGAAAGCTTTGAGAATGCTAATACTATATCATCTGTTACTTCTGTGCCAATAGATGAGAGTACCTCTCCAGTTACTTCATCAACTAGGTCTTGAGCTAGGTATCTACCCACAAGCTGCTCTGGCGATATCAGGACCTCTTTTAATCCCTCTTGCATATATTTCTTAATCAAGCGCGGTGTGATCTTAGATCCTGCTGCGAGTATAATCTCACCACTTTCTGCATTAATTAAATCAGTTGTAAGCCTTTGCGAAGAAAATAGATTTGGAGTAAATTGAGTTTTCCAGCCATTTTGTGATTTTGTAAACACCGTAGAGCTATAGTAATAACTATACATCTCTTCAGTGCTCATACCTATTGCTCTGAGTAGAGTAGTAATGTAGAATTTTCTTTTTCTATCTATTCTGAAATATAATAGATCTTTCGCATCAAATTCTAAATCAAGCCAAGATCCTCTGTATGGTATTACGCGAGCAGAGTATAAAAATTTGCCAGATGAGTGACTCTTGCCGTTATCATGATCAAAAAATACCCCAGGAGATCTATGCATCTGTGATACAACTACACGCTCAGTACCATTGATAACGAAAGTTCCATTCTTAGTCATTAATGGGATATCTCCCATATATACTTCCTGCTCCTTGATTCCTTTAATCTCCCTAGCTTCAGTATCTGGATCTATTTCCCACACTATGAGTCTTAAGGTTGCTTTCAAAGGGGCGGCATAACTCATTCCTCTTTGCTTACATTCATCTACATCATATTTTGGATCGTCAAATTCGTACTTTACATAATCTAGTGTAGCCAATTTCGAAGGATCTACTATAGGAAAAATAGATCTAAAAACTGATTCTAGTCCTACTTGCTTCCTCTTGTCGGGATTAGAGTCTATCTGAAGGAAACTATTATCGTATGAAAATTTTTGTAACTCTAATAAATTCGGGATCGAGGCCACTAAATTTATTTTTCCAAAGCTTTTCTTGATATGACTTTTTGAGTCCATAAATTCCTTCATTATGTATGACCTATTTGTATGTTAATAAAGCCGTCTTATAGCTTTTTATTAATACCTGAGCATCTGTATTAAATTAAGTTATAAAATACAGTCAGCTGTATAAATTGGGCTGATATAACCGCAACACAAACACAGAAGAGTCTGATATTAAAGCACTAAGCTTTATTCACCAAACTCTTTGTTGCTGATTGTGAGTTACTTCAACTCTATCTTTGCTCCAGCTCCTTCAAGTTTAGCTTTGAGGTCATTTGCCTCAGCTTGAGGAACTGCAGTTTTAACATTTTGCGGAGCTCCATCTACTAAATCTTTAGCTTCTTTTAGACCCAGTCCAGTAATTTCTCTTACAACTTTAATAACATTAATTTTGTTATCTCCGCAGCTTAATAATACCACGTCAAAATCTGTTTTTTCTTCTACTACCGCAACCGGTGCTGCTGCAGAAACAGCAACCGGTGCTGCTGCAGAAACGCCCCAGTGCTCTTCTAATTTCTTAGAAAGCTCAGCAGCTTCAATAACTGTTAGTTTCGACAATTCATCAACTATCTTTTGTAAATCAACCATTACGATAACCTCTTTATGTTTATAGTTTATTTATTTGAATACGCGCTTAATACTCTAGCCACTTGAGAAGCAGGAGCTGTAAGTATACAAGCAATTTGTGTCGCTGGAGCACTAATCACTCCAACAATTTTACCTCTAATTTCAGTAAGTGAAGGCATAGTAGATAATTTTTCAATTATCTCACGGCTTACAGCATTACTATCAAGAATACCGCCAATAATCTTGAGAGATTCATTCTCTTTAGCAAATTTATGAAGAATTTTTGCCACAGAAACAGGATCAGATGAGTAAGCAATGGCAACTGGGCCATTCAGTAAATACTCTACATTATTGAGACCCGAATTTTTGGCGGCTATTCTAGCTAAAGTATTCTTTACTACACGTAGTTCGCCTCCTTGCTCTTTCAATCTCTTTCTCAAGAGATGAATTTTTCCTACGCTTAATCCATGATAATGAGTAATTATTACAGCAGAATTATGACTATACATTCTAGTCAGTTCTTCAATCGATCCATTTTTTTCAGTTCTATTCATTTTCTATATTACCTATATTGATTGGACTGTCGCTATATCAAGCCTCAAGGACGGGCCCATGGTAGAGGATGCATAAAGTTGTTTGATGTATACTCCTTTTGCTCCAGATGGCCTAGCTTTCGCAACTGCGCTGATAAACATCTTCATATTTGCTAGCAAGTCGTCTTGAGTAAAAGATAGTTTGCCAATGCCGGCATGAATTATTCCAGCTTTTTCAACTCTAAACTCAACTTGCCCGCTTTTTGCATTTTTGATAGCACTGACTATATCTGGAGTTACTGTGCCAAGCTTTGGATTTGGCATCAACCCCTTAGGTCCTAAAATTTTAGCTACACCTCCAACTACTCCCATCATCTCTGGGGAAGCAATACATACATCAAAGTTTATGAGTCCCGACTTTATAGATTCAACTAAGTCTACTCCTCCAACAATATCTGCGCCGGCTTCTTTAGCCATTATATATTTATCTTCTTTGCAAAATACTGCGACTTTTACATTTTTTCCAGTACCTGCAGGCAAATTCACCATTCCTCTCACCATTTGATCAGAGTGTCGTGGATCAACCCCTAGATTCATTGCAATTTCTAGAGTCTCATCAAATTTAGAAAATTTATTTTCTTTAAGAAACGAGATAGCTTCAAGTGCATCATAGAGTTTCTTTGAATCCACTTTCTGCCTTGACATTCTAATGTTTTTACCACCTTTGGCCTTTAGAGTTTGCATATCATTCACCTATTACTTCTATTCCCATTGACTCGGCTGAGCCTCTAATTATTCTAGCTGCTGCATCTAAATCTTCTGCATTTAAATCTGCTAATTTTATTTTAGCAATTTCCCTACATTGCTCAAACGTTACCTTGCCGACAAAAGCCTCTTTTTTAGTTGCGCTAGAACCTTTGCTGATTTTAGCGATTTGCTTTAAATAGTGACTCGCAGGCGGAGTTTTTGTTACAAAAGTAAAACTCTTATCTTCATATGCAGTGATAATTGTTGGTACTGGAGTACCAGGATCCATACTTTGTGTAGCAGCATTAAAAGCCTTGCAAAATTCCATGATGTTCAATCCTCTTTGTCCTAATGCTGGGCCTACCGGTGGGGATGGAGTTGCTTTCCCGGCAATTAACGTAAGCTTAATGTAGCCCGATACTTTTTTTGCCATTGTTTTACCTGTGTATTTATTTTACTATTTAGTTTGTTAATTAACATTAATATAACAAGGTGCCTGACCATGAGTATAAAAATATTCCAATAATTTCTCAGTTAATTCATGTCTGAGAGCGCTCAACCTGATTAAAAGATAAATCTATAGGTGTTGATCTTCCAAAAATTGAAACAGATACTCTGAGTCGCGTTTTTTCAACATCTACTTCTTGAATAATTCCAATGAAAGATTCAAATGGACCATCTATTACTTTAACTTTTTCGCCTTCTTCGTATATTTTTTTAGCGGTTATAAGAGCAGATCCTTCGTTTACCTGGTCTACTATCCTACGGACCTCTTCCTCTTTAATACAGGATGGTTTACCTCCACTACCCAAGAATCCACTGACCTTAGGTATGGATTTAACAATATGCCATGCCTCATCCGAAAAATGCATTTTGATGAACATATAACCTGGAAGAATTTTTTTCTCAGTGTTCACTTGCTTGCCTTTTTTTAACTCTGGTACAACTGCCGCTGGTATCAGAATATCTTCAAACGCCTCGCTCAAACCTTTCTTGGCTGATTGCTCTAATATAGCTTGTTTAACTCTTTTTTCAGACCCAGAAAGGACGTGCACTATATACCAATTCGAGCTCACAATATTACTTTAATTATTTATTTAACCAATTATAAGGAGGTACTGCACCAAAGTATTAATTAAATAATCAACACAAAGGACTGCTATGCCACAAAATATCACCGCGACAAAAACCATAATGCTACAAGAAAGTACTTCTTGCTTTGTAGGCCAAGTCACTTTTTTTATTTCTTGTTTTACTTCGTCGTAAAATCTATTTATGCTACCAAACATTTCTATACACTCACTCACTACAATGGCAGGAGCGACAGGAATCGAACCTGCAACCTCCGGTTTTGGAGACCGGCGCTCTACCAATTGAGCTACACTCCTATCACA
>CAYGNF010000011.1:0-31424 GCA_964351245.1 uncultured Rickettsiaceae bacterium
CACCCCCCCCCCCTCCTCTCCGTCCTCGCCGGCCCGTCCTTTAGATGATAATCATCTCTCTACTCAGCCACAGGATAATTAAAAGCATATAGTCGATATTTCGATAAAAGATTGATTTTTGATTTATTCAGTAGTATAACCTGCCTAATACTGTAGAGTGAAATCCTAATGATAAAAAACCGTAGAATATTTGTTGGAATAATTTGCCTTATTGCCCTCTCATCATCCGCAGAGAGCATAAGATCTAGAACTTTTAGTGGCGGTACTTTTAATGATGAAGATAGTCAGAGATTGCAATCTTTAGAAACTGAAGTGAGATCACTGAATCTCCGGATTGAAAAATTAGACAAAATAGTTACTGAGCTCTCAAAAAAAACCGACTACACTAATAATCAGCATTCACCAGAAGATTCAGGCTCTAATTTAGTAAATCAGGAAATTCAAATACCAGAAAAACATGTTGCTAACCAAACTAATGGATCAGAAAAACAAGAATATGATATAGCATTATCTTCCCTAAAAAGTGGAGATTTAGTCTCTTCTCAGAAAAAATTCGAGTTTTTTATCGCAAATTTTCCTAGAAGCCCATTAGTTTCTAATGCATATTTTTGGTGCGGTGAAGCTGAAATTAGGAGAAAACACTACGATAAAGCTGCTGTGCAATATTTAAAAAGCTATAAACATAGTCCAAAGGGACCCAAATCTCTTGATGCATTAGTAAAATTGGCGAGCTGCTTGCATGAATTAAAAAAGAATAAGGAGGCATGTGGTATTTTAAATAAGCTAGATACAGAATTTAAAGTTAAAAATCCTGGTATGGTAGATAAAATTAAGAACCTAAGATCAAAAGTAAATTGTAAGTAATAGATATGACAGACATTTTAGAAGAAGTCAAGCAAGACTATCGAGACTGGAGAAATGCTATTTTATTTAAAAAACTCCTAATGTTTACAATGGTCGTTACAGCTCTCATCATCGTTGTTATGTCTGTAAGTAGCTGGCATTATAATAATAAGATTAAAGATCTAGAATCTCGTACCTCTCTTTTGCATCAAACATTTGCAGCAAAAGACTTAGATACTGATTTGTTGATAGAGTCTTTATTATCTCTAACAGATAAAAATGACGCAATTTCTGAGGCTTCAACATTACGTCTTGCTAAGCTTAAAGCCGATTCAGGAAAGGTCAAAGAGTCCATTATTATGTTAGACAAACTCATTTCCTCTACTAAAAATATAGTCATTAAAAATATGTCTAAAATTTTGCATATTAGTATCATTTTAGACGATACATCAATCTCCCCAGATGATATGCATAAATTAGACTCTTATTTTGTATCAATAGATAAGAAGCAGCCTCTATATCCGATTGCCCAAATATATTCATCTTTGTTTAAGATGAAAAATGGTAATTTAAGCGCCGCAGAAGATATAATGATACGATTATTACAAGATCAAGAAATATCTATTTCAACAAGACAGATAGCTACAAAAATATTAAATCAAATAAAGTGGAAACATTAAAAATGAAACATATTCTATTATTTGCACTATGTGCTTCTCTATTAGTATCATGTTCTGGTTCAAGTAAGGTAAAAAATATCACTGAATTCACTACAAAACTGAGCTCTGAATCTTCGCGTCCTGTTAGGATAAACCCAGAAACTACAATACAGAGTTTTGGAAATCAACTTGATTATATCAAAAGACATTCGACCACTAAGGTAAAAAAACCTACTGAATTTAAAACAAAACAATTCCTATCATTTTCTGGAAAATTATTAGCTACTCCATTATTGGATAATGATGACTTGTACTACATCACCCAAAAAGGCTTACTGACTTGCTTTGATATAAGAGCTAAGAAAGTGAAGTGGGAGAATGCAATCCTACCTAAGAATACTAAGCTTGCTTCTGCGACATTAAGCATTTCTTCTAAGGGTATTATAGTTACTGCTGATCTTTATATGTATTCATTTGATAAAGTAGATGGTACTATGGTCAATAAAATCATGATAGATGATATAGCTAGGGATTATCCTGCTATTTTTGAAGATAAGCTATATCTAAGGACCGTAAATAATAAATTTTCTGCTTACAGCCTAAGTAATTTATCTCAGCTATGGCATAACCAGACTTGGTCAGACAATGTATCAACACGGGGATTGAACTCTCCTATTGTTACTAAGAATATTGCGATTTCTGGATTTTCTAGTGGACAAATCATTGCTTCTGATACCAAAGATGGCAGCGAAGTATGGCAAATTAGTCTATTATCAGATTATCATGAGCTTATAGGATCTAGTCCTGTTGATGTTGCATGCCAATCTATATTAGAAAACGAATCTCTATATTTATCTGGAAGTGATGGTTATTTTTTTAAGATAGATATTAATTCCGGCTCGATTAAATGGAAAAAGAGAATTGAGGATGTGGTGTCTATGGCAAAATCTAAGGATATATTTCTCACTAATAACGCAAGACAAATAGCTGCAATTTCCGAGGTCGATGGATCTGTACTCTGGGCAAGTGATTTAGCGCAGTCAGAGAGTATTAAAAAACCAATATCCACATCTTTTACCGCTCCTCTTATTACTAATCATGGAATTTTTGTTTTCTCTGAAGATGGCAACGGATATTTAGTGCACTCTGATAATGGCAATATAGATCAACATTTTAGTATCCCTATCCGTATTTTTACTTTAGTGGTATTCGATGAAACAATAATGATTTTTAATGAAAAAGGAGCCTATTTAATATATTAATATATATATGTTAAGTATTTGTTCCATAGAGGTCTCTAGCAATTTATCCTAGAGAATCAACTCACTTAATCTGGCAATTAGTATACTACGTTGGTATTTGTAGGTTTTACATGAAATCTTAAGATCTCAAATCAAACTTTAGCAGCTCCATATGCGCTTATGGCAATAAGCTGAGTTTGCTCTACCATAAATGACTACTTGATTTACCGAAGCTATATATGTAGAATTGAATGTTTTGCTTGTACTAGATAGAGGTAGAATATATAATTACCTCAAATTTTAGAAAGAAGGATCTTAAAAAATGGATACAAATTCAGACCTCATTGCTCAAACACCAAATAAAAATTATGATGCAGACTCAATCAAGGTTCTTAAAGGTCTAGATGCTGTAAGAAAAAGGCCTGGCATGTATATTGGTGATACTGATGATGGTAGCGGACTGCATCACATGATATACGAAGTTGTAGATAATGCTATAGATGAGTCTCTAGCAGGACACTGCGATTCTATCCATGTCATCTTAAATTTAGACGGCTCGGTAACAATAAGAGATAATGGAAGGGGAATTCCCACTGATATACACAAGGAAGAAGGAATATCAGCTGCTGAGGTAATAATGACTCAGCTCCATGCAGGTGGTAAATTTGACCAAAATTCTTACAAAATCTCAGGTGGATTGCACGGAGTAGGTGTCTCTGTTGTGAATGCTTTATCGGACTTTCTAGAGCTTAGAATATGGCGAGACGATAATGAGCATTACATGCGTTTTACCAAAGGCGTATCAGATGCTCCGCTTAAAATGGTTGGCAGCACTGTAGGTAAAAAAGGCACAGAAGTAACATTTATGCCCTCTTCTGAAATATTCTCTCATACAGAATTTTGTATTGCCACTCTTGAGCATAGGCTAAAAGAATTGGCATTTTTAAACTCCGGAGTGCGTTTAATACTACATGATAATCGTGAAGTAGAATCAAAAATACTAGATTTCTCTTATGAGGGAGGAATAAGTGCATATGTAAAATACATAAATCGTAGTAAAATTCCCTTACATCAAATGATTTACATGAATGCTCATGATGAAAAACTAGGCATTTCCGCAGAAGTCGCAATTCAATGGAATGATTCATACACAGAAAATATTCTTGCTTTCACTAATAATATTAGGCAAAGAGACGGGGGTAGTCATATTATTGGTTTTAAATCCGGATTAACAAGAGCGATCAATCAATATATTGAGATTAATGGGTTAAATAAAAAGACCAAAACTAACTTTAGCGGAGATGATGCAAGAGAAGGTATATCTTGTATTTTATCTGTAAAAGTACCTGATCCAAAATTTTCATCCCAAACAAAAGATAAGCTTGTTAGCTCCGAAGTAAGGCCAGTGGTTGAATCCTGTGTTCACGAAAAATTACTCAAGTGGCTTGAAGAACATCCACAAGAAGCAAAAAGCATCATTTCAAAAATCATTGAATCTGCAGCCGCAAGAGAAGCGGCTAGAAAAGCCCGCGATCTTACAAGGAGAAAATCTGCTCTAGAAATATCAAGTCTTCCAGGTAAGCTTGCAGATTGTCAAGAGAGGGATCCATCAAAATCTGAGCTTTTTATTGTTGAAGGAGATGCAGCAGGGGGCACAGCAAAGCAGGGCAGGGATAGGAAATCTCAAGCAATTTTACCTCTTAGGGGAAAAATTCTGAATGTAGAAAGAGCGCGATTTGATAAAATGCTTTCTTCTGAGCAAGTGGGAACATTGATTTGTGCCCTAGGGGCTGGGATCGGAAAAGATGATTTTGATATTAAAAAGATCAGATACCATAAAATTATTATTATGACAGATGCTGATGTAGATGGATCTCATATTAGAACTTTATTACTCACTTTCTTTTTTAGGCACATGAAAGAAGTTGTTGATAATGGTTATTTATATATCGCAAACCCTCCTTTATACAAAATTAAAAAAGGAAATTTAGAGGAGTATATTAAAAATGATGCAAGTCTAGAAGCATTTTTGGTTAAGTCTGGCACTTCTGAATCTTCAATTATATACGATGATAATGAGATTCAAGGAGATAGTTTTGCAAATATACTAAAAACAATTTCATTACTTAAAACTTTGTTATCCCAACTATCGCGTAAATTTAATAAAGATATCATAGAGTTGATGGCTATTCACAATGCTTTAGATCCAGATACTATAGAAGATAAATTAAATTTAGTACTATCTAAATTAAATGCAAGAGCATCAGGCGAAGATAAATCAGAGTGGTCGGCAAAGAAAATAGATCAAGCTACAGTATTTTCAAGAATGATAAGGGGAATCAATCATTCAAGCTCTATTAGTGATATTAATCTACAATCTAATGAACTTACTCAAATTAAAGAACTAGGCTCCAAGATTGCAGAGATATTTGCGGGTAATCTTAGGTTGAAGCACAAAGACCATGAAGAATCTATAATTTCACCTACTGAATTACTCGCAAAAGTCCTAAGTATTGGGCAGAAAGGTATGACCATTCAAAGATTTAAGGGTCTTGGAGAGATGAATTCAGAGCAATTAGCAGAAACAACCTTAGATGCTACTCGTAGAACTTTATTGCAAGTAAAAATTCCAGATTATGATGAAGCCGAAGATGTTTTTTCTACTCTAATGAGCAGTGTTGTAGAGCCAAGAAGAGAGTTTATACAAGACAATGCGCTGAATGTACAAAATCTTGATGTATAATTAGTGAGAATTCATGAGTAAAATCTCTTATATTAGTATTATAGGTATGCCTAACGCCGGCAAATCTACATTACTGAATACTATACTTGGTCAAAAAATTTCTATTGTAACTCATAAAGTTCAAACTACTAGAGCAGCAATCAAAGGGATTTTAACGGAAGGAAATGCGCAGCTTATCTTCATAGACACGCCAGGTATATTTCATCCGACCAAAAAACTTGAAAAAGCAATGGTGAGATGCGCATGGAGTACAGTATCTGGAGTGGATATTGTGTGTATTATTATCTCTATAGATAGTCTAAAATCAATAAATGATGAATTTAAAAAGGGGCTTGAGCACATAGCAAAACTTGATGTAGCAAAAATTCTGATATTTAACAAAATTGATAAGATTCAACATAAAGGCGAGGTATCTTCGACAATATTGATGGATTATTTTTCAGAAAAACTAGATAATGATAGCATGCAAAATCTTAGGGACATACAAACCCTTTTTCTAGAATCGAGAAGTTTTTTTATTTCTGGCTCGAGTAGTCAAAGTATTGTACCGCTTCTTAATCATGTAAAACACATATCTCCAGAAGGAGTCCATCATTACAGTGAAGATGAGATTACAGATGCACCAATCAAGTTTTTATGTTCTGAAATTACCAGAGAGCAACTATTCCTTCAACTATCGAAGGAGTTACCTTACAATTTGACGGTAGAGACAGAAAAATGGGAGCAAATTAACGCACATGCTATCAAAATATATCAGAATATCATAGTATCCAAAGACTCTCATAAAATGATTATACTTGGAGCAAAGGGCGAGCAAATCAAAAACATCGGTACTCAAGCCCGGAAAGCAATAGCTAAAAATCTTGGTTTAACTGTGCATTTATTTTTATTTGTTAAAGTGCGGGAAGGGTGGTATGAGAAATCTTCATATTATGAAAATATGAGACTTAGTTAATCCATTACTGGGGTTAGGAGCCATAGGTAATTATTTTACTATCTATTTCCCTAGCATTTTATCTCCTAAACTAAAAAGCAAGATTATTAAATCGTGTTAAGGATATAAAAAAGCCCCCACTAATACCAATGCCGCACCTATTAATCCTACTGCATTTGTTATGATTAATGCCTCGTTCTTCAGGAGAAATCCGTAAAATAACCAACTACCTAAACCAATGGCGCTTAATATAAATCCTTCAATAGATACCGAAGCAGATGTTTTGTTTGCAAATATCTTGTAAGCTTGCATAAAAAACATAAGATTGCTTAAGGGTCCTATAAATTTCATATAGTATTCATAAAATTTTAGCATTCTAGTAATAACATAATAATACCCATCTTTTTAAATTTTTACATAATTCTAACAATACAAGAATTATACAATCTTGCAAATTCTACCGCAGTCAAATTATAATTTTTTATTGCAGAATGCCATGACAATGCTTGTATTTCTTTTGAGATCCACAAGGGCATAAATCATTTCTTGAAATTTTACCCCAAGAGGATGGATCATTTTTATTTCTTAGTTCCTCAGGGACTCTAGCTATTACTGGCTGAAGTTTTGATTCTACGCTACTACCACCACTATTATACTTTGATAAAGCTGGATCTTCTCTAGTTTCAAAGGTTCTTTGATTGTGTCTAGATGCCTGGACTATTCCCTCAACATCGCTCGATTCTTCTATATGAAATTGATATGATGCAGAAACTACCTGCTCAGCAAAACCATCTAACATTTGATCAAACAATTGGAATGCCTCTCTTTTATATTCATGCAAAGGATCTTTCTGACCGTAAGCTCTAAGAGATATACCTTGCCTCAAATGATCAAGAGAATGTAGGTGATCTTTCCAGGAATGATCGAGGCTAGATAGAAAAATATGCCTTAGGGCGCTATTAAAAATTTCTGACCCATAACGTACTTGTTTTTCTTGGATGAAAGTGATTATTTGACTCTCAAGATCTTTGAGAATATCAGATTCTAAAACATCTTTTTCTTTGTATGAGATGATGTCATTTGTGATACCAAAAATTCTATGAAAATCATTCTCAAGATTCTCTAATCTCCAATTTTCTCTAAGAGAGTCTTGAGGTATATGAGTACTTACAATACGAGTTAAGAGATTTGTTGAGAATTCTATTACTGACTCAATTAAGAAATTTGCTTTTATAATATCATGCCTCTGCTCATATACTACTTTTCGCTGATCATTCATTACATCATCAAATTTCAGTAAATTTTTTCTAATTTCATAGTTATGAGATTCTACTTTTTGCTGAGCTTTTTCTAAAGAGCGGGATATCATAGGATGGAAAATAGCCTCTCCATTCTTCAATCCTAGTGTTTTTAATACAGAAGTCATAGTTGGAGATGCAAAAATCCGCATTAAATCATCCTCAAGAGATAGAAAGAATTTTGTCTGTCCGGGATCTCCTTGTCTACCGCTCCTTCCTCGGAGCTGATTATCAATTCTTCTACTCTCATGCCTTTCTGTGCCTATTACATAAAGCCCCCCAAGTTCTATCACTTTTTGCTTTTCTTCTATAACTTGCTGCTCGATCTCTTGCTTTTTTAGTATCGCATCTTCTCCTATAAGGTTTAAGTTCATTTCCTCTAAGAGCATTTCTGCATTCCCACCAAGCTGAATATCAGTACCTCGACCAGCCATATTAGTTGCAATGGTAATAGCCTTGTATCTTCCTGCTTGTGCAATTACATATGCCTCTTTTTCATGGTTTTTTGCGTTCAATAGATTGTAAGGTATTTTCTCATTTTTAAGTAATCGAGCTATTTCTTCAGATTTTTCAACGCTGATAGTCCCAACCAAGATCGGCTGTCCTTTCTCATAGCTTTGCTTTATCACCTTTATTATTGCGTTGTTTTTTTCCTCTTTGGTGCCATAAATTTCATCATCACAATCATTTCTCCTGGATGGTCTGTGAGTCGGCACGGAAATTACATCAAGATTATATATATCTTTTAATTCTGCCGCCTCAGTCATTGCTGTTCCAGTCATACCAGAAAGCCTTTTATATTGCCTAAAGTAATTTTGAAAAGTAATGGATGCTAGAGTTTGGTTTTCATTTTGAATATCCACAGACTCCTTGGCTTCAAGAGCCTGGTGCAATCCATCTGAATATCTTCTTCCGTCAATGACCCTACCAGTAAATTCATCAATGATCATGACTTTTTTATCTTGCACTAGATAATCCACATCTTTGCTAAATAGATAATGAGCCTTTAGAGCTTGGTTAATGAAATGAACTAATCTGATATTTTCAAAATCATATAAACTACTACCATGTTTTATAAGAGAAGATTCATGCAATAAAATCTCAATAGCATTTATACCCTCTTCTGTTAAATTGACGGTACGTGTTTTATCGTCTTTATCTATCAAATCTATAGTAATCTTTCTAATGAGGGCATCTATCACTACGTAAAAATCTGTATTATCACTGACGGGTCCAGAAATAATTAAAGGAGTTCTTGCTTCATCTATTAAAATAGAATCTACTTCATCAATAATTGCAAAATTGAAGGATCTTTGAGATCGAGACTCTATATCAAATTTCATATTATCTCTTAAAAAATCGAACCCTAACTCATTGTTAGTGGCGTAAGTGATATCAGCTTTATAAGCCTCCGCTCTTTCTGCATCTCCTAATCTCGATTTGATGCATCCAGTAGTGAGTCCTAAAAAATCATACAATTTACCCATCATCAGCGAATCGCGCTCTGCTAAATAATCGTTGGTTGTAACAATATGGACACCATGACCTTCAAGAGCATTTGTATAAGCTGCTAGGGTCCCAACAAGAGTCTTACCCTCTCCGGTACCCATTTCAGTAATACCACCTCTATGTAATATCAGACCCCCTGCGCATTGCACATCGAAGTGCCGCATCCCAAGTACCCTCCTGGAGGCCTCTCGCACTACTGCAAAAGCTTCGTATACTATAGTATCTAGGGCTTTACCATCTTGAATTCTCGCTTTAAAATCATTAGTTTTGGCTTTGAGTTGATCGTTAGTCAATGCTTGCATTGCTGGCTCCAGAGCATTTATCATATTCACTTCAGACATTAATTTTTTAATGACTCTATCATTTGCCGTACCAAATACTCTCTTTAAAAAACCTAACATTAGTTCCCAATTTATCTTATTAAAATCAATAATCAGATGTAATATATTGAAATTATCATCTTAGCGCAATTATAATTATTTATTGATATAATTGACTTGACGTTTTAAAACTTTGGCTCTAGTAATTAATGACATAGTGAAAAAATTTGGAGAAAAGCTAATGAAAAAACTATTCAGAAATTTATTAGTTTCGGCAGTAATTTGTAGTGCAAGTATATCAAACCATGCTGCAATTGCCGCTGATACTAAAGCTACTACATTAAATGACAGCTCAGTTATTGCTGAATATGATAATGTGAAGGTGACTGTACGTAATGTAATGGATCAATTTCGTAATCTACTAGATCAACAACCTAACGTCAAAGGCAAGAGATTTGAAGAGTTAGAGAAAAATATGCAGGAAAATTTGGCAAGAGCTTATGTGAACAATAAAATCATCACAAAGGATGTGCTAGATTCAAAAATCAAATCATCTACAGATTTTAATAAAAAAATCGATGAAATCAAAGAGCAAGTTGCTCAACAGATGTTTTTAGAAAAAATGATTACTCAAAAAGTGACTCCAGAAGATCTCAAGAAAGAATATGAAAAATTAAAGAGTGAATTGACCGGCAAAGAAGAATTCAAAGCTGCGCACATTCTTGTAAAAGAAGAATCTACTGCAAAGACAATTAAAGCAAAGCTTGCTAAGGGAAGTAAATTTGAAGATTTGGCTAAAGAATATTCTATAGATGAAGCAACTAAAAATAACGGAGGAGATGTAGGGTATTTTGCCCAAGGGCAGTTTGTTCCTGAATTTGAGAACAAGGTACTCTCTATGAAAAAAGGAGAAATATCTGAGCCCCTAAAAACTCAATTTGGATGGCATATTATCAAATATGAGCAATCGAGACCAAGAGCCATTCCTACATACGAGGAAGCGAAGCCTCAACTCCAAAACAAATTAGCGAAAGATGTGATAGAAAATTACATGAAAGAAATTAATATCAATCACAAGATAAAAATTAATCTTTAATTTGAATTATTTGCATTTCTGTAAGAATGTATATTTTTATAGCATAATACATAATATGATAAGGCCAATAAGTATTACTGTTACTTACTTAAAGGCCTTATTTGGTCCTACAAAACAATTTTGATAAAGAAGCATTCCTCTATAGATGTTTAACTTTGATCTGCGCATCTTCTATATACCACAAGTGCATTACTTGATTACTCTTCCTGTAAATTGGTTGAGACTCAAGATCAGATAATCTTTATTGTAGGCTTAATTCGAATTTTATGCTACGCGCTAATATTACAAAGACTATATCTAATAGAAGAGTAATAAAGCGCAAAGTAAGAGATATAGCTCTTAATTTTCTACTAATTTAGATAGTTAATATATTTTTTAATATGCATGCTACAAAATTATTCATTATTTGCATTAGTTCATCAGTACAATTTTTTAACTACGGGATCTTTGGTCTTACTTCTCATCACCTAGCCATAAGCTTTTTCCCTGGATCTAGTGAATTAGAGAAGCTTGTAAGTTTTTTTGGTAGTATTACATTAAGTGCTTTTATCAGACCTTTAGCATCTTTTATTTTTGGGTCGATGGGGGATATATCAGGAAGGCGCGCTGTAATCATTTGGTCTGGCATTATATCTAACATAGGGGTCTTGAGTGTAGCTTTTATTCCTACCTTTGAAGATATAGGCTTGCTAGCCTCTCTTTTGATAATATTGGCAAGAGTGATATTTTTAGCAGGTTTAACCGGTGATATCGATGGAATAAGGGTGTATATATCAGAAATAGTGCCAATAAAGCAACAATATACGGGTAATGGCTTAGTATCCTTATTTACTGGATTTGGCACTTTTGCTGCTAGTTTATGTCTTGTATATTTTTCTCAATACATAGAAATACAATT
The DNA here is from genome assembly GCA_964351245.1 of uncultured Rickettsiaceae bacterium. GTDB lineage: Bacteria > Pseudomonadota > Alphaproteobacteria > Rickettsiales > Rickettsiaceae > JANRKH01. The sequence goes on from CAYGNF010000011.1 coordinate 11,542, forward strand.
TCTTGATTGGCGTATTGAATCCTGGAGATTGTTTTTCTTTATAGGAGGCATTACTGGATTAATTTTGTCTATGAATAGAGCTATTTTACCAGAGAGCCCTGATTTTCTTAAAGCACAGAGCAATCAGAACGAGATGTTACCTTTATCATTTATACAGATTGTAGTAGGACACTACAAAACTCTGATTTATGAAACTATAATTTTTGGTAGTTTGGGTGCATTTTATTACTTTTATATTATTTTTCTTCCTCCATATGTTTTGATTCTACACGGTCCATCAATTTGGTGGCTTACTCCGATTTATATATTCTCCTATGGTATAGGGGGGGTATTTTGGGCTGTGATAATGGATAAGTATAGAATGCCGAGCTTACCTCATATTCTTAGGATGTCAGTCTTACTAGGCTTTGTGATTTTATACTTTCAAATACAAATCCGAGACTTCGATATGATTGCATATATTGCTATATATTCTTGTTTTATGCATTCCGGTGTTGCGATTTCTTCTTATGTATTTCTAAAAAATCAACTCAATATATCAGTTAGATGCAGAGTTTTTAGCTTGTCCCATTCATTTGGCAGTCTATTAATATCATCTCCTACAAACTATATATGCGCAAAATCAGGAATAGTACTCGGTCATGAATTTATTGTTATTTTCCCTTTTATTTGTATCACCTTTGCATTACTTGTGCATTATTATCTAGAGAATTATCATCAATCGTAAAATTCTTCACCCCTTTATTTGATACAGGGCTACAGTATCAGCTATCATCATTTTTATACACTGAAAGTAAAAAATATCGATAAATATCCTAAATACTTTGCCTTGATCATGCAAAGAAATTATAACATTATAGCGCAATTTTTGTAGATATTCTGATAATAGTTCGAGAAATGCAAATATCCTATAAGCTGCACATATCATGTACTGAATCTATATTTATCTAAGTACACAAAAAAGTAACATCATTTATTATGAAAATATGAATATATTCAAATATCTAATCAAAATCACAATCCTCTCATTTATCTTGCTGATGCAAATAGGGTGCTGGCCATACCGCACTAATAATGAATATTCCGCCGATTGGAGAGTAGGGTATTCAACTTCCAAGCCAATTTATTTTAGTATTAAAAATACTAAAAATAGTACTATTTATGCTCTTTTAGAGCGCGATATGAATCAAGATCGATTTTTTATTAAAATCAGATGGATTAGTAAAAATAAAGTTCTACAATTCAAAAAAACAGGGAGCAGGTTAAGTTTTTTAATAGATCGTAGCTTTACTATGCACTTTCTTCCTATCAAGCCTAGTAGAATTGCATCTTACCATATAGATCCACCAGCCACAGAAGAAGAAAGCGTCTACGAAATCTCAAGAACTGATCTTGCAAGAATATCACAAGCGGAATATGTTACAATGAAAGTAGAAGGCATTATTGATAATAAGGTTGCGACATTTAATTCATTTCATACTTTTAAAGCATTTAGAGATTTTTTGTCTAACAGTTAATTAATAGGAGGTAGTATATGTTTAATAAAGTTGCGGTACTCGGTTCAGGAGTAATGGGAGCTGGGATAGCTTGCCAGCTAGCAAATAATAAAATCGAAGTTTTGTTATTTGATCTAGAGAAGCAAGGATCTCTTATCGCAGAAGAGGCTATCAAGCAACAAATACTAAGCACGCAATCTGCCTTAGTACACCAAGTCGCTGCTAATTTAATTACACCAATGTCTTTGGAGCGAGATCTAAAGCACATAGAATCTTGTGATCTAGTGATTGAGGTTATTGTTGAGAATTTAGATATTAAACAGAGATTATATAAAGAAATAGAGCAATATTTGAGCAACGATGTACTGATTGTTTCTAATACCTCAACATTTACACTTAGCGCTTTGTCTGAAGGCCTTACTAAGAATATTAAATCACGTATAGCGATATGTCATTTTTTTAATCCCCCGAGATACATGAAGTTGCTTGAGTGCGTTGCTGGCGAAGTAAAGGATAGTTCGATAAATCGCTTAAAAGATTTTTTGACATTTCGGATGGGTAAGGATGTTATCATGTGTTATGATAGTCCGGGATTTATTGCAAATAGACTAGGATGCTTTTTGATGGAGATTGTACTGCAACGCGCGCTGGGCTCATCTCTTCCTATATCACAAATAGATGAAGCATTCAAAGTATTTTGCGGATTTCCATCTACAGGTATTTTTGGTCTATATGATCTAATCGGCCTTGATGTGATGAGCATGATATCTCAGTCTTTAACAGCAAACCTAGAGAAAAATGATAAGTTTCTTGCTACTTCCTCTGTCCATCCAAATATAAAACAAATGATTCAAGAGGGATATCTAGGACGTAAAGGTAAAGGTGGTTTTTATAAAGTAGAAATAGATAAAGATGGCAAGAAAACTAAATACGTACTCGATCTAAAAGATTTTACATATAAACCGCTGAATAAACAGGATTCGCCTCAAGTGACAAGTGATGCTTTCTTTAAATCTAATAATGAGTTATCGTATTTTATTCAAGAGGTTCTAAAGGAATTTTTTGAGTATGTGCTAACAAATCAACCTCATATTTGTAAAGATTTTTATGATATTGATAGAGCAATGAAGCTAGGATTTTCATGGCAAAAGGGGCCTTACCAACTAATGGACGAGCTAGACATGATTCCTGCAAAATTCGCTTCTAATTTTCCTAAAATCGATGTTAGCAAACTAGATACAGAGAGGTCCACCCTTAAAAATCTTAAGTCTAAACTCAATCTTAAGCCATTAAGATCTTCTGACGCCAGTACTCTTTGGGCTATTAATCAAAAAAAACTATGCCTTGAGATCAAAACAAAGATGAATACACTATCTGTGCAGGTATTTAAAGATATTATAGAAGCATCGAAAATAGCCGAAGAGCTGCATTCTGATTTAATAATATATTCTGATTTTGTGCATTTTTCTGTGGGCGCGGATCTGCAATCGTTTTATGATATGGCTTTAAATAATGATATGGAGGGTATAAGGCAATATCTATCTCTAGGTCAAGAATCTTTGAATAGTTTAAAATCTTGCAAAATGCCTGTGATATCATGCGCATCTGGAGTAGCTCTAGGAGGAGGTTGCGAGCTTTTATTTTATTCTGATTATATAATTGCCCATCAAGAACTCAGCGCGGGACTTGTAGAAACGTCTCTTGGGTTAATACCCGGGTTCGGAGGGCTTGCTGAGGCAATATCCTCGTCCTCAACTCAAGAAATGCTGAATAATCGTCTAAATTTGATAGCCAAAGCTTATAAATCAAAATCTGCTTTAGATTTTGGAGTAAGTATGGGGATTGAGCGTATGTCTATACTGCCAAATGCAAATAATTTATTAGATTACGCTCTTAATTGCGAATTTAAGAAACCAGATCCCAAAAATATGGATACTAAACTCAAGATAGAGCACAGTATATTTGTAAATCTTGATGAGTATCAAAGTGATATTATACAAGTTATGCTCAAAAACTTACCTGCAAATATTGCAAATCAAGATTCCTTATTGCAGGCAGAGCAAGAAATTTTTTGTCATCTTATCAAAGATACTAGGGCAATTAATAAGATAAAATCCATAATCAAAAGATAATTTTGGAGTGGTGGGCGGTAGAAGACTCGAACTTCCAACCTCTACGATGTCAACGTAGTGCTCTAACCAATTGAGCTAACCGCCCGGAGAACTTAGGGAATGTTGAAATAATAACGCAGATTATATTACTATATTTAGAATTTACAATATTTTTTATAGGCAGCTGATACAGAGCTCAGAAAATTTTCTAATGCCTCAAATGATCTAGTATAATATACAGTAGGTTTTTAGGGCTTGGATTATATAGATTAAGATCTATATAAGAACTCATAATATGAGTTAATTTTTGTACGTATGCGCCTATCTATCTAGTATTTACCTGCTATGAACGGCATTTTTTTTAGTATGATAATGAGGTCCATTAGTATTATTTGCAGTAACGCTATTAACATCTCGCGCAGCATTTCTTTTGATAAAAGATTTAGGATCAAAAGCCTTTGTTAGATTCTTTTGCGCTTCCATCGCAATATTTTTAGCCACTTCTCCATTTTTATTCTTTGCTTCTAGCACCTCTTTTGGGGCTTGATCGAATACAAATTGAATTATATCAGCATTACCATTTTTACAAGCGCTATGTAAAATATTGTTACCCTCCATGTCCGCCATTCCTATATTTGCTTCTTTTTCTATTAATAGTCTTACTACCTCATCATTACTATTATTGAGAGCGGCTAAATGCAGGGGAGTCTTACCATCCTTATCTTGCATATTAATATCTTCAGCATTAATACCAGAAAGCAAAAGTCTTACAGTTTCTATTTTGCCATTAATACATGCATAATGCAAGGGTGTACGTTTTTGATAATCACATGCATTGTTATATCCTTTTTTAATTAACTCGCTTGCAACTTCTTGATGCCCATTTAGACATCCGTAATGAAGCGGAGTTCTCTGTAAATTATCTTGCATTGTTATATTGGCTCCTTTTTCAAGTAATTTGCTTACTATCCCTTTCCCCCCTGAAGCACTTGCTTCATGTAGTGGAGTAAACCCCTTAATATCCTGTGCATTTATATCGCTTTTTTCAACAAAGATTTTAAACAACTCGTTGTGCTTGTGTTGGCAGGCGATATGTAAGGGAGTTTGTTTTAGCGCGTTTGTAAGATGAAGATTTTCGCCCAGATAATTAATATCGTTGGCTAGTTCATTCAATAGTTTCTCTGATATTGCAGATTCGGATTTAAGAATCTTATCTATTTTTCCAAAGATAGAATGTTCATGATCATCGGCATTTGCAAATAATGGATCGCCTTTAGACTTAACGCTGTCTTCGGACATAAAATCACTCACATAATTTATAATATATAATAACAAATGTTAAAATATTATCCAAGAATTTTGCATCTATTTGTTATCATTACTACAAGCGCGCGACAAAATGATCTCATGAGATTAATAGTAAATTTGGTGTATAAACAGACAAGATTAGCTAATATACCAAATCCTAAAGAAGATACTCGGATCTGTATATAGACTCAGAAAACTATCTTATAAGCTTTGTCTGTATAATTTTGATAGGCAGGGGCTATAGATTCTGATAATCCTCTTTGAAATGCGTATTTAAAAAATCTGCACTTCAGCATTACGCTTGTAGAGTCTTTTTTACTTCAGATACAATATGACCAAAGGCTTCACTGTTATTCACCGCAAGTTCCGCAAGTTGCTTCCTATCTATTGCGATGCCCGCTTTATGTAAACCTCCTATGAACTGAGAATAAACTATTCCGTGCTCACGAGTACCGGCGTTGATCCTCTGTATCCACAGGGCTCTAAAGTCTCTTTTTCTATTTCTTCTATCGCGATAAGCATATCTTAGAGCCTTTTCTACTTTTTCAATAGCAACAGAAAAACAATTCTTTGCTCTGCCTCTGTAACCTTTGGCAAGTTTGAGGACTTTTTTATGCCTATGTAATGAAATTTTACCGGTTTTGACTCTAGCCATAATTTATAACTCTCTTTAATTAGTACCGTAAGGTAGAAAAAACTTTATCACATTTTTAGCATCACAATCCCCAAGAATGGTTGTTCCCCTAAGATTTCTTAATTGAGACTTGGTTCTTCTTCTCATAAAATGCTGCTTACCAGCTTGGGATGCTTTGAGCTTTCCTGAAGCTGTGATTTTAAATCTCTTCTTTGCAGCGGACTTTGTTTTCATTTTTGGCATAACACCTCTATTGCTTGGTATTTGTTGAACTCTGTATTTACGAAACTAGGCATACCAAAAGCCATATTCGCTAACTCTAATTGATATAAGAGAATATACTTAAATACTATTCTTTGTCAAGCTGGAAAGTCCCAGAATTTTTAAAATAGGCGCTGAAATAAAGATAGAAGAGTAAGTGCCTATCACTATACCGAAAAATACCAACACACTAAAACTTCTAAGCTCTTGACCTCCCCATATTATAATGGCTAAATTGGCAATCAAGGTAGTCAAAACAGTCATAGTAGTTCTTGAAAGCGTCTCATTCGTGCTGAGATTAATCACTTCATCGATAGTTTTTTTTGTGTATTTTCTTAAATTCTCACGTACCCTATCATATATCACAACTGAATCATTGACAGAATATCCAACTATAGTAAGTAGCGCCGCTACACTACTAATAGAAAAATCAAGCTGAGTTAGAGCCATAAAACCTAGAGATAATGCCAGATCATGTAGTAGAGCTATCATTACTCCTACACCAAATTGCCATTCAAATCTCGCTGCTACATATATCATTATACCAATAAAGCATAATATAATAGACTGAATACCAGATAAAACAAGTTGGGTACCCACTTGTGGCCCTACAAAATCTATTTTTTTGTATGATATACCTTGTTCAGTAACTGTTGATAAAGCTTTTTTTACCATCATTGCGATATTGCCGGAATCTACATTCTTTGCAAGTCCTATCTTGATCAATAATTCATTTTGATCTCCAAAAGTTTGGAGTGAAACCTCACCAACATTGAGTTCGTTCAACAGTTTGCGCATCACAGATAGTTCTACTGGAGTATCCATTTTAGCTTCAATTAGAACTCCGCCAGTAAAATCGATCCCAAGATTAAGCCCCATCGCAAATATAAGCATCAGACTGAGAATCGACAGCGCAATTGAAGTACAGAACGAAAGGTTTTTCAGCTTCATAAAAGGTATATTTATATTATCACCTACAATTCTAAGTGGATATAATCTCATATATTCTACAATGTTTTATTTTGAACAAGCTAGAAGGCATCTAGAAGGCCTACATAATAGTGCGTTAATACATAGTTGTAAAGCACAGATAGTGTATATCTTTTAAATTATTAAACAATAAACCCGGATCATTAAAGAATTAGTATATTATAGATGCTATGTACCATTTTGGCAATATGTTATGGTATGGTAATTTATATATCGTAGAGTCTATGATTGTTTTTATACAGTTTGAGTTATGGCTACTCTAGTTATACATATGAGGATTCCCGTGCTATATGATTATATGATTAGTCAGCTTCACTGACATATAGATTACTATAATATATCTGTTAGAGGGTAGAAGAAAAAAATATAGCCAGAAAAGCTTATATCACTATTCTGGCTATATTAATATTTAATTTAGCTTTTTATCTAACTACTTGATTACGGTAACAGATCTACGATTTAGCTTATACGCTTCTTCTGTATCTCCCATAACGGCAGGCTTTTCTTTTCCGTATGATGTTACTTCGACTCTATCTTCAGATACGCCACAAGACATCAAGTAAGATTTTACAGCGTTGGCCCTTTTTTCGCCTAGCGCTAAGTTATACTCTCTGGTACCTCTTTCATCGCAATGTCCTTCTACGACTACTTGAATTTTAGACCTTGAGTCTTTTGTAAGCCAAGATATTTGCTTATCTAGCTGAGCCTTTGCTTCAGTTGATAAGTCATGTTTTTTGAAACCAAAATACACTCTATCTCCAACATTTTTTTCAAAGTCGTTAATAGCGCATTCTGAAGAATGTGAATATTTTTTTGATGAACATCCTGAAAGTGCAACAAGCACACAGAAAGCTGTAGCAAATTTGTTAAGCATTTTATATCTCCTTAGATTTAAGTATTAGTCTACATGTTAGAATTAAAAAAAGCAAGTGCTTTTTTGCACTAGCAATATTCAAATCCATATCTAAGGAGACAATAAAATACTTTTCTTGTTTTAAATAATTTTAATTTTATGGTATGTATATATTCATTCAATAAATCTAATACACTGTTGCGAAAATACAATTTAAAAGATACAAAAAATTGGATCCTTGGGGATACTAGGACTGGTAGCACCATGCAATCAATTGCTTTGGCAGATGAGATGCAAATTGACTATTGTGTTATTGATATCGAGTATAGTATTTTTGGGATTTTACCGAATTATTTACTACCCTTTGGGTTTTGGCATGTAAAAAGCCCAGATTTCCGAGTTCTGCTAAAATCTTATAGGCCTGAATTAATCATTTCTGCCTCACGAAAAAGCGCCTTGATATCCGCCTCTATTAAACAAATCATACCTTCTGTGCAAAACATCAATATTTTAAAGCCAGATTTACCTATAGAGAATTTTGATTTTGTAATATTGCCTCAACATGATACAGGAGTCCCAAAAAAGCAAGCTAATATACTGAAGATAATAGGCGCACTTACATCTGTGCACACTAGAATTGCTCAAACACTTGGTGCATTTAATGAGCATTACCCCAATCTTGCTTCTGAAAAATATATCGCTGTATTAATAGGAGGCAATACTAGAGATTTTTACTATCGGGATCATGAGTGTACCAAATTCTATGATGCATTATTGAGAATATCCAGATCTAATGATTGCCGTATGATTATAACCTATAGTAGAAGGACTCCTATAAATCTCAAGCGAAAACTAGATGCGTTATCGAGTGAGTGGGTGACGATTTTTGACCCAATAGGCTCTAATATAAATCCCTACCCAGCACTTTTACAAAATGCAAAATATGTGATTTCAACATGCGACTCAATATCAATGTGCAGTGAGGTTGCTTCTTGCGGAAAGCCTTTGTATTTATATAAACCTAGAAACTTTAAATCCAATAAACATCTGACATTCATCTATCAATTACAAGATCTAGGAATCGCAAAGCTTATCAAAGATGACACTGATTTTTTGCAAGAATACAACTACACACCACTGAATGAGTCTGCTAGAATATCTGATTATATTCTTTCCTCTTTATATGGTGTTAAATAGCATTGTCAAAACTTACTAAGGCGATGAAATGGTTAAAGAAAAAATTGCAAGTAGTTTATTCTACGATGATGCAGAAGATTTTATACCTATTTGCTGCCACTATAATGATCACACTCTATTAACCAAAAATGGTGAACTGATACAGACTGTGAGTATCAAGGGTATTGGTCTACACCCATCTGCTAGACATTTAGATCAATTGAGGCAAGATGTTAGGAGTAGCCTTATCAAAAATTTAGGTAGCGCTGATGTATCTTGTTGGATTCATACTTCGCGTAGAAGGGGCAATCTTGATGATAATCTAGAATATCCTACTAAAGCAAGCAGTCACATACATCATTCTTGGGTGAAGAAAAATTATTGGCATGATAAATACTTAAGTACATTATATATAAGCTTTGTTTATAAAGCTAAGGATATTAAGATCTCGGATTACAAATCCCTTATGATGAGATTGAAGATCTCGGAGTTCACAGCAGAGCATGATGCCTACCTTCAAGAATCTGCAGAGAAATTAGATTCTATTGTTTCTGGGTTTGTAGATAATCTTAAGGAATATTATCCAACAAGACTTGGTATATATTTCCTTGGAGATATTGCTTACTGCGGCATATTATCTCTTTTATATGGAATTCTTAGAGGTATTGAAAAGCCAATCAAGTTAGAAGAAAAGAATTTATCTAAAATACTAGGCAATTTCCGTTACGGCATAGGACTTGATAAAATTGAAATTATTGTAGATGATATAAGAAAATATGCAGCTTTTATAAGCCTCAAGGAATATTATGAATTATCATCTAAAGCATTAGAAGAGATAATACAAACGCCAACTGAATTTGTAATTACGGAAGCATTTTATTTTGTTGACCCAAAAATTGCCAAAGATTCTGTGAAGTATCAAAAGTATATATCAGACATTAGTTACGACAAAAGCATAATCAAGTCTAAAAAAATCGATACTTTGATGGCATCTTCCGAGAATTATCCTCTTCCTTACTGTAATCATCAAATATCCATAATGCTTCTGGATTCTCATTTAGAAAAATTAGATAAAAATATCTCAATGATAGCTAGTAAGTTCTTAAAAATGGGTTTATTGATTGCCAGAGAAGATACTAGAATCGAGCATGCTTTATGGTCTCAGATTCCTGGAAATCTAAAGTATCTAAAAAGATTAGTAACATCTCCAGTATCACACATCGCTGCATTTGCTACGTTGCACAATACTAATTCCGGTCTCAATGATGTAGGGTGGGGGTATTATATCTCTCTTCTTAGAACAGAGACAGGGACGCCGTTTTTCTTTAACTTCCACGGATCCAAGACTAGTGCCAAGTCCCTAATTGTTGGAGTACCAGAATCAGGAAAGACCTGCGCTACTAATTTTCTTGTTTCCGAAGCGATGAAGTATGATCCAGCAATATTATATATTACCTTTTCTAAGGATTCATACGTCTTTATTAACATTAACGATGGCAAGTGGATAGAAAGCCCATTTAATGTAGATTTTTTGAAAATTCCTTCGGTGCGAGATAATAGAGTAATTATAAAAGCCTTTCTTACCGCTATGTCAGGAGATGATGTGACGCCATTATCAGAAGAAGAAGAATCAGAGATGAATTCATTAATAGATTTTCTGTTTACCACCTCACCCCAGGAAAGGTCGTTTCAATTAATTGCACAATATGATTTTACCCAAGGGGAGCATGCTAGCTCATTAAAGAGTAAAATGAGTCAATATCTTGAAGGAGGAGAATATTATCAATATTTTATTGATGATGGTAGATGGGAAAATGAGGCATCTCAAATAATGGCCATTGATTTTTCGATTTTGTCAGACGAAATATTTGAGCAAACGCATTATCCAAGTCAAGACCGTATGCTTCCAGAATATGAACGTAAATTTAGTCTTTTTAAGACTTTCAGAGAAATCATTATATCGAGTAATATTTTAAAGGGTAGAGATTATTTACAAGATCGATACAAAAAATTAATTATAAAAAATGAAAATTTAATCCAGTCTTTTACTACTAAGTTAGGTTATGAATATTATCAGGAATATTTTAAATGCTTCGATGATTATACAATGATTTATTTATCCGAATGCACATTCTCTGAGACTAATAAGATTTTTGACTCGGATATTTGGCAAAAGATCCAAGAGCTTTTTGATACAAAAATATATCTTGGGGCTGAGCTCGTACGGGAAACATGGAAGGCAAAATTATTACTAGATGAACACGAATTGCAGAAGCTAAAATACGCTATCGTAGCATCAAGATTATTCCTAATAAAGCAAGAAGGCGAAGAATCGATTTTATGCGAATTAAGCTTAGGTGGGTTTACAGAAATGCTGAATCTCTTCTCTGCAGATGCAAAAATAATTGATCAATATAATAAGTTCGGCGGGGTTCTAAAGGAATCAACACAAGATGAATTTTTAAAATTATATGAATCATTGAAATAAGAGTTGTTATGGATTTGGTGCGTATAATTCTTTTTGCTCTGATAATTACCGGTAACCAGGCTGATGTATTTGCAAGTTTTTGGGACGATATTGAAGCATGCATACAGAACCCATGCAATTGCGGTGGTGGTAAAATATCTCATACATGGAATCCTGATAACAAAACAATCTATGAATTATCAGGCAATACTTATAGATACCAGGGGCTAGATAATGTATCAGACCTTCCTGAGTCCTGGAACTATGGGTATAATATTGATTCAGATTATTTATGCCCTCCTTTTAATAAGAGCGCCGGAAGAAGGAATAATTCATGTTTAGTACAATTTCTACCGCCGTTTAGCTTACCTGCAGCCATTAAGTCTGGTAAGATGAGTGGGGAAAATGGATCTCTCAGTCCTTTTTGGCCTAATCCCTTTAACTATAGTGTATATTGTGCAGAAGCTGCGCGTAATTCAAGTTATAGCAAACCGACTATTAGGGTAAGAATGCAGAACTGTAATGCAGGATCTTGCTTTACACAGACAAAAGTACTAAATGGTAAATTAGGAGAATGCACAGTTTTGGCATCTCCTACAGGCCTCCCTACTACAAGGTTTTGTGCAAGACTTGCAATGCCGCGTATAGATGACCCAGAAGGCAATGGGGATATTACTAAGTTGGTTCTCAATACTGATCCGGGTTATTATTTTCACTTTTTGGATACTCATGGATTTCCAAGGCCAGACCCAGGAGTTGGGGTGTCTGATGAGATTAAAGATACTATTGCAGATCCTGAAGTAGCCAATAGATTACGAGTTTTTTTGCCGAAGATATGTCTATACGAAGATCCTTCAGTATACCAAACTGCTTTTGCTTGGATGAATCCATGGTATAGAGACCCATCAAAATTTGATATGTATGATTTTAATCCTCATAAAATGCTTTATCATACTACAATCCAGGATACAGCACCATCTTTTGCAGATGCTATAAGTGATTCTTTAACGAGAAATGACGTAGTAGAGAAGGATTTCTTCTTCAAGCCAGGTATTTATGATGATTTTTTCTTTCCTTTCGATCCATCTTCTGTCTCAAGGTTTAATCCATCTGTAGATGGGACTGAGATAATGAAAAATAAGATTGATATGAGATGGAAGGGAGGCACTGAAAATGATGCTTATAGGAACTGGGTTCAAGATTTTGTATATAATAGAGAAAATAGTCTGGGGTGCACTTTTATGCCACTCGCTCCCTACCCACCACCATTTTGTGATAAAACGCCACCTCTTCCTGTTTACGCAACTATACAATCAATATGCTCACCAGAAGTATTTTTTGATTATACGATATATGACTGGAGCATACGTCTTAAAAAATCAACCTCTGTAGATGCATGCGTCCAATCTAATGTGCGCAATAATTTTATTTATAATAGCGCAAGAATATCCGTAGATAATATATTGCCAATTTGCACATCAGATACTCAGAATCCTTATACAACAGATGACTGTGTAAGATTTTATCCATCCTCTCTTACTGGAATATATATTAATACAGAAAATCAAGATATGATACCGGTGTGCAATAATCTTGACCCGAGTGACGGTACACCTTGTGTGCATACGCGGTATAGTAATAATTGCATTGGAAGTAATTGTCAAAATACCATGAGGGTTGTCTATGCGTATCAAGATTCTGCGACGAGTGGTCAAAAAATAACATACGGCTATCCATCTGATACATCAGGTGTATGTGGAGGGGGTATATATCCTTGTGCTTCAATATATGGAATTAATATCGGAGAATATAGTGATATCTCCATAGATTTATCTAATTCTGCAAATATAGACTCTAAAGGATATACAGAGTTAGGATCGTTTTCTCTAAGTAATAGAGTAAACGGCCTTGCATCCAGTGTAGTCAATGAAAAGACTATGACTATTACGCCTTATATCTCTTACAACGGAGATCAAGATGTAATATCCTCAGAAGATATGGAGCTTGAAGGCAACTCTCTCTGTATGACATATGCTATAGACGGCTCAGGAGGAGTACAAGGTGCAGATGGTGGAATAGATTGCATCAAAAGAGCATCAGCACCAAAAATGTCTGCAGAAACTTGCACAGCAACTAATTGTCCCCATACTCAAAATACTTACCTGAATCCACAAATACTCGTTAGTCTGAATTACAATGACTTAGAACTTGGTGATCAAATCTTTGCCTTGCCTACAGATTCTGTGAGTCAGGTACTAGGACTCAACAACCTTAAAGAAGGCCCATATGGGGACCTCTCGATGCCATATTTCTTGATATTGGGGGCTCAGATTCATACACTTGCTTCAGATGATTCATTTATCACTCCTCCTTTTTATGGTCCGAGAGCTTTGAATCAAGGTAGTTATAGTATTTATGGCAATTACCAGGATCCCTCTAATCCTATTAATGCAGATGGTACATTTAGCTCTACTGCCAAATACATTGAAGGTATCGAATATATGCAAGGAAAGTATTATAGAGGAGGAAAGTGGATAGGAGCAGCTCTAATGCCTCAACCAAAATGTCATCAGCCCAATAATATAGGCGGGTATGATGATACCAATTGTGTCCTTGTGACGCGCAATTATTACGATCAGCTAGACTGTACTACATTTGATAATATAGGCATCTTGGAGCCATGTAATTCTCATGCATCCAGTCAAGTATCTTGTACTAATTTAATTAACACTATTAGCTTAGCAAATGGAGAGGGCAATGTTGGGTTTTATAAATGTAGTAATAATATAAGTTGTTACAAAGCGCCAGAATCTATGACTATGCAAGTATGTGCAGCCAGTACAAAGCCTACTGATAGAATTGAGCCTGAATACCAGGAGGGGGGTAGTATGCATATTCCATCATATTACGATGCAACAAATGAAAAAAAGACCAGCGGTGTATGCGCTGTAGCTCCAGAAAGCGAACAACTATTTAACTCTGCAAAATGCGCAATAAGAGATAAAACCATCTTCGAAATGGGCGCAATAGGATCGATACCTCAATCTAAATGCCCAGAAGAAGGCCCCGCTACAGAATCTACTGGAAATGCCGTATGGGCAGAATCTGAGATTGGGCAGGGCGCTATAGGTACTTGTAAAAATCAATATTCTCCTCCAGAAGGTAAAAGCACTATAGATACTCGCTTGTGCTACATGGATCAAGATGCGAATCTACACCTTGAGCCTATTACATCTGGCTCTACTTGTCGCGCTACTACATACACATGCAGCGCAATTAATACTCCAACTCCTCAGACAGGTAATGCAAAATGGTCCAGCACCTCCGAAGGAGGTATTTCAAATGCTACATGCGCTCCAGGATATATAACTTACAGTAGTCCTATTGATTGCAATAATAATTCTCAAGCATGTCAAACGCAGAAAGCCGACCGTTTAGCAAGTCAAACTCGAACCTGCTCTGTGGATGAGGTAACTGAGGAAACCGAGCTTTCTCCTATCTCAGATCCCTCAAAAGTATGCATCAGTAGTAGCGCTGCCAATCTCAAAAACTTGGTATCGCAGTGCAACAATAATTTGGTAAAAGATTCTATGGGCAATCCAGATACTATAAATTGTGATTGGTGGTATAAGTCTCAGAAATGCGCGGCTATTACTAACCCCTCAAAAGATGAGACTGGTAATGCTATATGGCCTGAAGCAGCTATTGACACTTTCTCTACCGCCCAATGTCCTGATGGCTATAAGTTTGTTCTGCAGCCAGGAAATAAAAATTTCACTAAAGCAACTACTAGAAAATGTATCACAAACGGTAATGGAGATGTAGTACTAGAGGATATGTGGAAATCAGGCTCTGTATGCAAACAAAGATCTGACAATCCTTAATCCCAAATCCTATTTAAATTACCGGATTTGAGTTTTCATGAGTACTTATTTCACATGTATTTATATATATTGAGGCATATTAGCATTTTAATCAAAAGTCTAATTTTATCCGGTACTTGGTATTATACCTCTAATGTCCTGCTAAGATGTAGATAGTCGTCATATTTAGGGCGCAAATAATCTGGTATTGCAATATCATCAAAGGAAATATCTCTATTATTATAGTAAAATTGCAATAATTCCACTAACCCATTCTCATGCTCTAGCACTTCTTCTGGTGTAACATATATTATTTTTTCCTCTAAATATGGAGATCGTGTATTTACTTTGTAAAATACCAACTCTATGTTCTTACTCAAATCAACTATTATATCTTTAAATCCACCTCTGAGATAAATCATCGCCTCTATCATAAGCTGAGGAGACTTACCGCATAGTACATCTTTCTTAGATGGAGGCGCTCCAGTTTTAAAATCAATAATTCTAATGCTATTATTAACCACCTCTATTCTATCTGCTATTGCTCTAAGATTAATAGATGTAGAATTAGTATTTTGCGCGTCTAGCTCTAATGACTGCTCTAATTTTATTATGCAATTTCCTTCAATTTCTACAAAAAACTCCCCATTATTTTGTTCTACAGAATTATTTAGATGAATTACTTCTTGAGCTATTTTCAAGGCTGCATCTTTCCATATATTACAGTAAAAATACGGCACCCCCATTTGTATACATATTTTCTCAAAACTTAAGGCAGGATCGCGCTTATATAAACATATTTGTTCTATGTGTTTATGTATAATAGAGCCAAAATAGCTAGGCTCTATTATAGAAAATAAATTCCTTTTTTGAGATATACCAAGAATTTTTTTTGCAAAAAATCCGTAAGGATTTCTTAATAAAAGTTCGATATTAGTGGCATATAGCTTTGTTGGCAAATCAGACTTATGTACATTCATCGCATTCTTATTATCCTCAATATTTATCAATTTATTATCACCCTCATCTTTCTTTAGCAGATGTGGCTCAATATACGTAGTCCGATGAGGAATGTAATCAAGTATTGCGCATTTTTCCGATATAATAGAGTCTGTAAATTTAGATCTAGTAAAAGTCACTTTACCACAGCGCCTGTAACCAAATAATTTACTTGAAACATGGTAAAGAATTTTATGAAAATTCTCACTAGGGGAATCTCCTAATATTTTTCCAAATATTCTCCTTGAAAGCCAATGATCATCAGAGTTGTTAATCACACTCTCATGGTTAAAATTTGCAAAAATCACTTCATTAGCATCGAGTAGTAGACTATCATCATATTTCAAAATCAATATTTGAGCAGTTTTATCAAATGGCATAACTTTTTTAAGAGAAAATATACATTCTGTATATATACAGAACTCTTCTGAACCTATCTTAAAATGCTGACCTGGCATAGATGCTATATCCTCCATAAAATTCCGGAATCTTTCAGCGTTGCTATATTTACTCTTCAAGCCCAGAGATTTGTATATTTCTTTGAAGATTCTGTATGTGTTCATTAGAAGTGTATCGAGATATTCTATATTAGAATTTATATGATTCTGCATTATGATAAAAAATTCTTCCAAACCCAATGATTGTATTAATAAATAATGCTCATTGAAAACGGACTCAAAATTCTCGTATATTTTTTTCTCTTGGTTCAATGATTGAATTAATATTTTTATACCCTCATTTTGATAAATCAAGCCAGATGAAATTAGAGCCAAAAAAGACTCCATAGATCCATTTTCATACTTTATGCGGGCTATTGATTGTAGCATAGAGGCCTCTTTCATAGTAGAATATTTATCACCAAAAGATGAACAAAACCTAGTTGATCGAGCTGCAAGACCTACGGCAATAAGCTTCTCCAGGAATGAGTTATTTGTTATAATAATTACTTTCGTTCCTGTTGATGCTAATTGACTTGAATAATTAGATATAAAATGCGCCTCATCATATATATCAGAAAATTCATATAATTTACTATAATGAGTATTAATGTGATTTCTAGGTACGGACTCACATTGTTCTTCTGGATAATACCGAAGCATATAAGAACTATATGCATTCTCAAGACAGAGATCCCTGTCAATTTCAGGGGGTAATATCACTAGATGATATGTGTCTTGTTTTTGAAAATACTCAATGAAAAAATTCAAATTTTCCATCAAGCCTACAAGAATAATATATCTTTTATTAAATAATTTTATCTCCCCAGATACAGATAAAAGGTGATTTGTATCTACAAAATATTCAAATTTTTGAAAGCAAAACTTAAGAAAATCTGCAGTATGCCACCAATGCTCAGCTAAATCTTGTTCTACCCACTTATCTATTTGCTCGTGC
This sequence comes from uncultured Rickettsiaceae bacterium, assembly GCA_964351245.1. Lineage (GTDB taxonomy): Bacteria > Pseudomonadota > Alphaproteobacteria > Rickettsiales > Rickettsiaceae > JANRKH01. The sequence goes on from CAYGNF010000011.1 coordinate 29,095, forward strand.
TCTATAATATTCTTTTTCATATTCCAGTATATCAACACAAATTCTGAGGCAATATCAATAGCTTCGCTGACTTTATACATCTGATTATTATATTGCATTATGATCTGACTCATTATTATTACTTGCTCGTAATGAGAATATTCGTCTGGCTCGGTTTGTAGCATTTGTTCTAATATATAATTTTCAGCAGTGGTAATTCTAGGAAGAATGAGCGAATTATTACCGCGGATTATCTTATTAGTAGAAAATAGTTGATCTTTGAGTACTTCAATAGAAAAGTAGTTTGGAGTCAGAATCCAGAAGTCTAAATCTTGATTTTGCGATATAAGATCCAAAATTTTTGCAGCCACCTCAGATAAATAAGCTTTTCCTAGGGCCCTTACTTGAAAATAGTTGATTTTATATGACATAGTGAATGGTTCTTATAATAGATGAGCCTATTATTATTTTAAGTATGCTAAACCTTGTAAATCCAGCAAAAAATGTAAGACATTTAAAATATAAGAACATCCAGCTAAAACATACCAGAAATATCCACGAAGTCTTATAGAGTTGCTGCATCACTATATAATTAGAATCCACAGCAATTTTTTTCCGCACTATCTCAAACATCTTATACAATATATATCCTTGTATATAATTTAACAATGAAGCACATAATACACCACAAAATGCTGAGGCTAAGAGTTTTGAGGTATTAATTTCAGTAAGCCTGATAGCGAACCAAATATAAATTTCTGAGCTAAACACGCAGATTAAATTTGTATACAGACAATCAAAAAAAATATTGATCAAAATGTTATTATCATGCATATCATTGACTTTTAGACATTATTTACTTATAATTTACCGCTATAAAAGAGGGGAAAAATAGTAGGCTGCTTACTGCACTCAAAACCCTATAGATATTCATTATTAAACAGTATCTAATATTATTAATTTTAAAGAGAAAAAATGACAATGCAAGCAGGAATATTCAGATCAAAAACATCTGTAGTTTTATGGCTAACTCTCATAGCGTTCTTTGCATTTCAATTCATATTAAGGCTTACACCGGGCATTTTAAGGGAAGAGATAATGCTTAAGTATGGTGTAGATACAGTCCAATTCGGCAATCTGTCGGCCTATTATTATTTAGGGTATGCAGGAATGCAAATACCGATAGGATTTATGCTTGATAGATACAATGTTAAGCTAGTCTCTTTTTGTTCCATATTTGTTACAGCAGTTGGAGCACTGATTTCTGCTAATTCAGTAAATTGGGATATTATACTTATTGGTAGATTGTTAGTAGGTATGGGATCTGCATCTGGCTTTTTATCAGTAGCAAAAGTCAGTACAGCGTATTTTCATGAAGACCATAAAAGTAGACTCCTGGGCCTTGCCTTTACCTTTGGTTTAATGGGCGCGGTAGTAGGAGGGCAGCCAACTAAAGAATTATTTAATCTGACTGGAGTTTCTGGGGGCATGAATATACTAGGAGGTATATGCATATTAATTGGTGTATTTGTCTTGCTCATAAGACCAGATAATACTTCAGCTAAAATTAATACTCAATCTGTTAATATTGGGGACGTTTTTACGACTTTATGCAATCCAGTCGTAATCTATTCTGGTATTTGTGGAGGGCTCATGGTGGGCTCGCTTGAGGGATTTGCAGACGTATGGTCTATATCTTATTTTCAACAAATCTACGGATTTTCAGTTCATGAGAGCATTAATTCTACATTTACCTTATATATAGGAATGTGCGCAGGAGGGCCGGTACTTGCTTATTGTGGAGATAAAATCAAATCCCCAAATATTATTATTTTTATAACGGGCATATTAGTTGCGGCAATTTTTCTATTATTTTTTACAATAGACAATCCTAGTTTTTTTGTAATCTCAGTTATAATGTTTATACTCGGAATACTTTGTTCCTATCAAGTGCTAGTGTTTACTACCGTGTCTGATTTGGTTAGCAAGAAAATTAGCGGCCTTGCTATTGCGATCATTAACTGCATTAATATGTCATTTGGCTATTTATTCCACGGCGTTATAAGCTATCTAATACAAACAAACTGGAGCGGCGCTTCTAGTGCAAATAATACTCCATTGTACGATCAGGGTACATTTGTCTACTCATTAGCAATCATTCCTATTTTATGTCTGATAGGTGCTACAGGTTTCTTACTTCTTCGCCCTATTGCAAAATTATTCTCGGGCGCTACAAGGAGTAATTGGGAGCAGGGAGTGAGTATGACAGAGAGATCATGAGATATGTATATCTTGAGCGTAATGCCCCCCAAAAAATGGACCATGTTAAGAGAGAGAATTTTATGATAAAA
>CAYGNF010000012.1:0-28571 GCA_964351245.1 uncultured Rickettsiaceae bacterium
TCGCTGTTCTGATAAGGAGTGGAAGTTCAAATCTTCTTGGCCGCACCATAATTAATTATTATGAAAAATCACAACCTCGTAATCAAAAAAGGAGGGTTATGCAGAAACATGAAGACCGTATATCGGAATTATCAGTTCAAAAATTAATATTCTCAGAATTCGAAAACATAAAAACGCTCATATCAGAGCAACGGCTAGATGAAGCTAAAAATACTATTTCTGAGCTACATATAGCAGATCTTGCTGATTTAATAGATAGTGTTTCGAGCGAGTATGCAATTACCATATTTTCCTTGATAGAAAATGACTTTGACCCAGAGTTACTCGAGCTTTTGAGTTCAAGGTCTAATATAATTGCTGTCGAGTATTACGGAGTTCCCAAAATCTCTAAATTCGTCTCTACTATGAATTCATCAGATGCGATTGCATTCATGGATGAAGTAGGCGATGAAATAAAAGATGAAATACTAGAGTTGCTACCAGAAGAAAATAGGCTGTATATTCTAGAAGGGTACAACTATTCTGAGCATAGTGCAGGCAGGGTAATGTCTAAGAAATACCTAGTTTTTTATGAGCATTGGTCTGTGGGGCAGTCAATTGATTCCATTAGAGCAACTCAAGGATCGGATGAAGAGTTCCATGCAGTTGTAGTTGTAAATGCTAAAACTAAACCAGTAGGCACTATCTCTCTTAGCAAACTGCTTCAAGAAAATCGGACAATGAAGTTGAGTCAGGTGATTAATCAAGACCTAAGAGTTGCTGATACAAGCACTTCATTGACAGATCTTGTGTATATATTTAAGCATTATGCTTTAAGTATAGTCCCGGTAGTGAATAAATCGGGCAAATTAGTGGGCACTATATCAATAGATAATATAGTGTTCATCATGGATGAGCAAGCAGAAGATGCGATCTTGCATTTTGGAGGAGTCAATGAAATAGATATATATGATAGTTTTTTATCCGCCGCTAAACAAAGATTTCCATGGCTGTTTTTAAATCTGGGGGCAGCTTGCATCACATCTTTTGTAATTAACCATTTTACTCCTATCATTTCAAAGTTTGTAGCCTTAGCACCATTGATGCAAGTAGTAGCATCGATGGGAGGAAACGCTACAACTCAAACCATGACCATAACCATAATTGCAATAACTAACAAAGATATATCTAAGATACATATCATGAAATTAATCGCAAAAGAATATCTGACCTGCGGACTTAATGGTATTGTGTTAGGCCTCTTGGGATCTATTTTAGTAATAGGATTATTTCAGGATTATAATCTTGCAAAAGTATTCTTTATTTCTATCGTCGCAATTTTTATGTTAGGAGGGATATTTGGTTCTGCAATCCCCATAGCTCTCGACAAGCTCAAGTTTGATCCGGCTCCTTCTTCTGGAGTAATAGTTGCTGCTATTATTGATAGTTTTGGATTTTTAATATTTCTAGGACTTGCGAGCCTTATAATGCAATCATAATACTAATCGACATTTTTTTAAATGATCTAATCAATTGGGCAGGACTCGTGTGTACGAAGGTATTTAATATAGGATTAAGCAAGACCCCTGTTTAAAATTTATTTGTCTAATTTTCTAGCGACAGGTATTGGATACAGATTTTGTACTCCTTACCGCTGCTTCAAAATGCAAATAAACAATCAGAACCCATAATGGGATGAGGCTGCTAACTCCGCATCGACACCAAGTAAAAACTCCGCTATATCGCTATACCCTTTGCTAGTTGCTATATCTAATGGAGTTTCATCTTGTACTGATTTTAAATGAGTATCTACATCTAATACCTGTACAAGATATTTTACTAAATGTAGATTATTGGCATCACACGCCTGATGAATTGCAGTTTTATTATCATATAATTGTAGATTAATATTAACATCAAGCTTTACAAGCTTTCTTATAATATCAATCTGAAATTGTACATATTTCATATCAAATAGGTCTTCGTACTTTTGTACTATCGACCTTGATTCACACGAATAAATCTCTAAAAATACTTCGGCGGGATATCGGGCGCAAGTAGCAATAAGTAACTCGTCTAGCAAAAGGGGATTAAAGTTGGTTAGCTCTGCGATATACTTATCTACTGCAATAGAAGTTGGTGTAAGCATTTTGTCTCCTGGTAAATTTTCTGAAACTATATACTCCAATTTTTATAAATTACAACATTAAATAGCGATTTAACTAGAGCAATATCCATGCGGACAGTTTTAAAATTGAATCTAGGATTTTGAGCTAAAAAATCTTCTGCTGATCTGATTAATCTTGCTTGCTGACGTTTGGAAACGAGCTCAGATGAAGCAAAATTTGAACTCCTACACTTGACTTCACAAAAAACAATCTCAGATCCACTCTTGAAAATTAAATCTATTTCTCCAATTCTAGATTTGTGTCTGTGTTTAATTGGTAAATAGCCATGCATTATATATCGCAACATCACAATATATTCTGCGCATATGCCTTTGAAATGATAATAATTCAATTTTGAAGATACTCCTCTATTTCCCCTCTAAAATGCTTGAATAAACCTTGTATAGGCCAGGCGGCTGCATCTCCAAGTGCGCAAATAGTGTGCCCTTCTACTTGCTTGGTTACATTTAAAAGATCATCTATCTCCACTTTTCTAGCCTCTCTTTTTGCGATACGCATCATTGTTCTCCACATCCACCCAGTACCCTCTCTGCAAGGAGTGCATTGACCGCACGATTCATGCATATAAAATTTACTCAATCTTGCTATTGCATAAACTAAATCAGTGGTTTTGTCCATTACAATTATGCCACCAGTGCCAAGACTCGATCCCGCTTCTTTCAGTCCATCAAAATCCATCACCACCGTTTCCGCAATTTCTTTTGTGATCATGGGTACAGAGGATCCACCAGGTATAACGGCTTTTAAATTATCCCATCCACCGCGCACCCCTCCTGCATAATTCTCGATTAATTCCCTAAGGCTGATACCCATTACCTCTTCTACGTTGCATGGGTTGTTTACATGACCAGATATACAAAATATTTTGGTGCCAGTATTATTTGGCCTACCTAGTGACGCAAACCACTTAGCTCCTCTTCTTAGAATAGTTGGAATCACTGCTATGGACTCAACGTTATTGATAGTAGTAGGGCATCCATATAAACCTACCATTGCTGGAAATGGAGGCTTAAGCCTAGGTTGTCCCTTTTTGCCTTCAAGGCTCTCAAGCAGGGCTGTTTCCTCGCCGCAAATATATGCTCCCCCTCCTCTATGTAGATATATATCAATATCACGACCGGAGTTACATGCATTTTTACCAATTAAGCCAGCCTCGTAAGCCTCTTCTATCGCAATTGCAATAGAAGAGGCTTCGTTATAAAACTCTCCTCTGATATATATATAACAAGTATTTGCGCCAATAGCAGTGCATGCAATAAGACATCCTTCTATTAGTTTATGAGGTTCATGCCTCAATATATCCCTGTCTTTGCAAGTACCAGGCTCAGATTCATCTGCATTCACTACAAGGTAGGATGGCTTCTCAGAATCTTTTGGCATAAAAGACCACTTCATTCCAGTAGAAAATCCTGCGCCTCCTCTTCCCCTGAGTCCAGATTCTTTAATTTCGCTTATTATCCAATCTCTATCTTTTGCAATAATATTGCTTGTATCAACCCAGTCTCCTCTCTTTCTATGAGCTTCCAAACTAGATGCACACTCCCCATACAAATTTGTAAAAATTTTATCTTTTGATTGAATCATGAGTTGTGCCTCTAAGTGGTCCACTTGATATAATGAATTCTGCTATAAATAAAACTATATCAAATTTTTTCGCTATAAAAAAGTTGAAACATAATATAGAGCTATAAATAACTACAACGCCTATATTTATTGTATTTTTTTTACTATCTCAACAAATACTTATTGTATTTTTTTACATAAAATTATACTAATGATGGAATCAGAATTTGTGCAAATTAATATCAAGTGAAAGCAAGTAATACAAATTATACTGCAATAGATATAGGCAGCTCAAAAATCAGCATTCTGGCTGCTGATTTACAGGGTGATGGACGTGCGAGAATAGGGTATCAAGGACTATTTAGATCATCGGGTATAAAGGCTGGTATCATGAGGGATTATGACCAAGCAGAGCATAGTATAGTTAGTGCTATATATAATCTAGAAAATGATACTCAGCAAAATATCACTGAGATCTCACTCTCTTTATCCGGGGTGGGGGTTAAATCAATGTATATATATAAGAAAATTAAGCTGGCAGAGGGTAGAGTGTCGCACGCAGATGTCACGCTCCTCAATAGTAAAGCAGTGGAAACTTTTAATGATACTACTCATACTGTTCTGCACTATTTTCCTATCGAATACACACTAGATCAAAATCATTCAATAAATAGCCCAGTAGGAATGTTTGGTAACGTACTTGGTTGCAAAATGCATGTTGTGACATCTGACTCGGCTCAAGTTGCTAATATTTTGAACTGCTTCAGTAAATGTCATATCAATGTTAAGGATATTTTAGTTGGGGCATATGCTTCGGGACTTGCAACTCTGACAGAAGATGAAAAAATGCTGGGTTCTATTGTGATTGATTTTGGAGGTGATACTACCAGCTTTGCAATTTTTTCTAATGGGAATTTACTATTTACAAAATTTATACCACTCGGGGGCAATCATATTACCTCAGATATTGCAAAGATTCTCTCAATCAGTATGAAAAATGCCGAAAAACTTAAGGTCCTCTATGGATCTGCCTTAAAATCTAATATTGACTCTGATACATTAATTAATGTAAATGAACTCGTAGGAGTTAGTTTCTCAGATGATGAGATTAGAATTTCTTCTAATGATCTTAGTGCAATCATCTCAGCCAGAGTTGAGGAAATTGTTGAAATGATCAAAGTAGAATATGATAGTACTTTTCTAGATTATCTAGTAGGCAGAAGGATCGTGCTGACCGGAGGAGGCGCTCTATTAAGAGGAGTAAAAGAAATAGTCGCAAGTAGTTTTAATAAACAAGTTAGAGTAGGTCAGCCCCTAAACATACCAGGGTTTGAAAGTGATCACAGTAGTCAAAGTTTTTGCGCATGTCTTGGTATTATTAAATACGGTATGAGTAAAATCAAAATACAATCTAGTTTTGTAAAAACCTCACAAACCATTATCAACAGACTTTCTTCTTGGCTCAAAGAGCCGATAGGATAATTACTAATTTATATATTCTTCATCTCAGATTAATACGCAAAGTAGTTTTGGCTATTTCATTTCGTGAGGTTTGCCCCATCGTTGATGCTGCCATAGCCATTGCTCAGGAGCTTGAGTAATCCAATCAGACAAAATGTGATTAATTTTTACTGTAGTATTGTATATATCTTGATCTTTGGAGGGTGTTTGTTCTATTTCCAGTGGTTCGTTAAATGTAATTCTAAAGTAAGCGCCATCTAATCTTTCAATTCGTAGAGGTAATATATCATAACCGTATTGCCGCGCTATACTCGCTATTCCAGTTGAGGTATTTGCGGGTTTATCTAATAGAGGTATTCTGATACCCTCATTCATTTTTTGATCTACTAACATCATCAAATTTTTTTTACTCTTAATGACTTTGATAATCTCCCTACTACCATCTATACCTTTTTTGATAAGAGTGGAGTTTAGCATAGAACGTTTCTTATGCACATAGGTATCTATAAAACGATTATTGATTTTTCTGTATACTATACCAGACTCACCCGTTATTGATAGAAGTGCGTAAAGTATATAATCCCAGTTTGCAAAATGCCCAGAAAAAATAATATATTTTTTGCCTTCTGCAGCTAGTCTTTTAGGAATTGCATCACCTACTATCTCTACTCTACCTAAAGATTTTAAGTATAATTCGTCTATAAATGCAAACTCTCCGATATATCTTCCAAAATTATCCCATATTTTTGCCTCTAACATCAGAAGTTTTTTTTGGTCTATCTCTTTGTATATAAATTTGAGATTATTGCGTACCACCCACCCCTTTTGAGTGTATGGACCTATGATCCTTCCCGAAAATCCACACAACCTACTTGCTCTATCAATACCTACGCATCTCATGATATAAATAAATACAAGGAATAATCTGTATATCATCATTTCAGACAATAATTTAAAATATTTTCTCATTAATCTTATGTGCTATTGTTTGAATGTATGACTTTATTATATTTGTGTTGCAAATCACTAGCGGTATACAGAAGCTACTTGCATGCAGCTTAGACGCATCTTTGGCTGTAGTGACTACAGCATCTGCTTTAAAATCAAGAGCGCGAGAATTTATTTTTGTAATATCTTTTTTTGTATATGTGTGGTGATCAGGAAATGAGATTTCTTGTGCAGCATCGAATCTACTCCTCAAGCTTGCAAAAAACCTTCCAGGATTTCCTATTCCACAAAACATCAAGATTCTAGAATCAGGACTCAGATCTATATTGATCTCAGATTTTATCGTAATAAATTTTTCTAACCCCTGAAACATATGGATGATGTGATCGCATGGATTAATGCTTGCAATAATATCAGCTCCTTGTATTGCAACATCTGAATTTTCTCGCATAGGTCCAGCTGGAATCTTGAGGCCGTTCCCAAAACCCCTTTCTCCATCTACCATCATAATCTTAAAATCTTTATAAAAAGAAGGGTTTTGTAATCCATCATCTATCAATACTAGATCTGGATTAATTTTTTTAATTAAATGAATAGTATGCGCTGGATTTGTCGCTTTGATAATTGTGTGATTCTGAAATCTAGCTAGATTAGTAGAAAGCTCTATTGCTTCATCCCCTACATCTTCTGGTGTATCGTTATTATAGTCAACAATGACAGGGTAGGGTATTCTTCCTCTATATCCCTTGGTAAGGATAACTATTTTCTTTCCTTGCTCTAAATAATGAAGCGCTAGTCCTTTTATTACCTGAGTCTTGCCCGTGCCTCCAACACTTGCATTACCAACGCATATAACAGGAAAACCTATATTTTGTGTACGTACCACAATTTTCCTAATAGCAGCGCAGATAGATAATATCAAAGCAATTGGGTATAGAATATATGAAAATAATCCTCTCTCATTCCAAAAATTTGGATATTGATGAAAATTCATATCATTAATTACTATTATTGCTTGTAATACGAACTCAATAATGGTGAAACTCCGATCTTATCTCCCTTTTTATTAAGAGTACAAAATGCACCAGATTCTACCCCGAAACAATCAAGCGCTAAATTAAGGAAGAAATGATTAGACGGTATCAGTATCCCATCTATTTTTCCAAGGGCAAATAAACTTAAATCATACAAATATGAACCAAACTCTCGAGAGTTTGTGAACCTATTATCAAATAATGCCAGTGGATAATTAACTACGGCTTTTGATATATCTTTGTTTCCAGTAACCCTTAGTCTTGCGCTTCTGACGCTTTCAAGACTCTGGTCATATTTTTCTGCCCATGCCCCTTGTCCTAGCTCGGCGTAAATACCAAAACCCATTGCTGGAAGAGAAATGCATGATGCTATTGGATAAAGCCTACCCTCAGATATTCTTACATAGAGAACTAATGTGCCAAAACAAGGTATTGATTTTTTAAAATTATTCATTCCTTCTATTGGTAGCACAAAGGTCCAAAAACCTTCCTCAGTTGGAATAGGATCGCCTGCAAAGATAATAGATTTCGCTTGAGGCAACAACATCTCTCTAGTCATCAAATCTTTGGTACGTTGTTGGGACATAGATGCGAATTTATCTATAGCATTACCGTTACCCAATTGCATATTTTCGAGTTCTCTAAAGTCTCGAATTAAATTTCTAGTGGCTTTCCATAGCGCAGGCTGCGCAATATTATAAAATGCTCCCATTATTTCGCCCTTTCAACAAATGATATATCTTCTGTTTTGACTACAATTTTCTGGCCGGTGTCGATATAAGGAGGCACCATCACCCTAACATTATTTGCAATAATAGCTGGTTTGTAGGTAGAAGTAGCAGTAGCCCCCTTAATCACAGGTTCTGTTTCTATGATTTCGGCTATTATAGTATTTGGCAATTTAACATTTAATGGATTTTCCTCATGAAACTCAATCTCAACTTCCATATTACTACTTAGAAGCAAAAGTCTATCGCCTAATATATCTGATTTTAATGATATTTGCTCATAAGATTTATTGTCCATAAAAACCAAAAAATCCCCTTCATCGTATAAATATTGATAGCTTTTTTGTTCTAATGACGCTCTCTCTACATAGTCACCAGAGCTGAATCTATGATTTATCTTGGTATTTGTCTTTAAATTCTTCATTTCAACTTGCACATACGCGCCTCCTTTGCCGGGCTTGGTATGTTCAGGATTTTTGGTGACTACCCACAATCCATTTTCATATATTAGTATATTGCCTAATCTGATAGAATTAGCCACCATTTTCATCTCACATCTCCTTAAAAAATTTACAATGCATAAAGTGCAAATAATAATAATTGAGTAGACCTATATTTTGTATACATTATTATACCCTATTACTTGCTGATTATAGAGTCAAAAGCAATTAATCGAAATCCTCCCAATCTTTATTGATTGCTATAAAGAAATACTATAGAATTTCATCGCCATATGACTGTGATAAGTGCATTATCATACTGCACAAAACTTCAAAAAGCAAATTATTTGAAAAAAATAACAGAAGGGTAAATACTCTATAAACTATGTTGATAGTTTAATAAACCGACTAGCCCTGCGCTTAAACAAGAGTCAGTAATACGCTATGATTTTGGTATGAATCAATTATCTATTCACTGCAAATAAACGTACTAAAATTAATGTAGATCCTAATGTAATAATGACAATAGGCATCAATATTGCAAAAAATGAGCTGACACCATGAGCAAACATTACTATAGATCCTATTTCTTTTGCACTATGCGCTATAAATCCAAGCGCAGTGCCATATCCCAAAGTTCTCCATTGAGACATACCTCGTGGATTTATAGTTAAAAAGCAACAGGACATTAGGGTGATTGCAGTACAATAAATAGGTCTGAACAATAATTTGTAATAATAATTAACAAATTTATCTGCCCTGATACCCGCTTTTTCTAATTCTGTAGCAAGGCCTCCTAATCTCCAGAATGAAACATTTTCAGGAGAGTCAAATGTTTTAATGATAGTGCTAAAACTTATATTACTCCTAAGGACTATGTCTCCTATATTTTTCCTTACTCCTTCTTTATCTACTATAAAAGCATTCTTACTCAACTGGATACCAGAGCTCAGGAAATAAGCATAGTCAGACTCTATTCTATCCAAGGGCCTATTATTAAAATCAAGATTTAATATGGTAACATTCTGTATGGCTTGTTCATCTCTTAAAATTAACTTCGATGTAATGATTCTGTTACCAGACTCCAAAGATTCAAAAATATATAGTCCAGAGTCTATAACGGAGATCATATTAATCTTCTTGGAGATGGCATATTTTCTTTCAATAGATGCTTGTATCTCTAAACATAATGCTCCCAAAGGCTGTATCAGCGCTATAAAAATAACTCCAATAACAAAAGAAGTAATAAGCAATGGTTGCAAAAATTTCCATATAGAAATTCCGCTAGTAGATAATACGATTATTTCATTTCTTTTGGATAAAGTATGAATAAAATATAGAGCAGTGATTAAAAAAATCATTGGTAATATTTCATTTAAGATGAAGGGTATTTTTAATATTCCAAGTACCAAAATCTCATATACTGGTACGATTACACCTTTAAGTCTACTCATTACATCAAAAATACTAAAACAAGCAACCAGCGTAGTAAGAGGTAGTAGTACTGAGATCAGACTAACGATATATGTACGTGTTAAGTACAGAAAAAGTGTTCTTGTAAGCAACATGGTTCATTTTTTAATATTAAATGCCTCCTGATACGAAGCAATATGATTCACTTGTGAGCACTTTCTTAAATAATTTGTATGTAGTTTTTCAATAATCCAAATGATTATTTTGGGAACGATTATGTATTATTTAAGACCATATATTTATGCAGCTTATACTATATAAATCTTTTTATGATATAATGTTATTATTAAAGTGTTTACTAGCGTGACTCCTAATCTTCATTAATTAAGTTATATCACAAGATGGTATATCAAGCAAATGACTTAATTAATAAATAGTTTTGGAGAAACGGAGTTGCAGTGAAAGATTTTACAGATGGTGGGTCTGGCAGGACTTGAACCTGCGACAACACCGTTATGAGCGGTGCGTTCTAACCAACTGAACTACAGACCCTTTAAAATGATGAACTAGATTCATCAACATAGAAAAGTTTGAGCATCAAAGATACAAAGCCTCAGCTTCAGCAAACTTTTGCTGTTTAAGATTTAGCAAATTGACGCAAAATAAGAACTACATATAATACTTTTTTTACACTAAGTCTACAGCAAATTACCTTACCCGGGCGATTTTTAATATGTCCTTAGTAGAATAGTGTTTTGGGCGTCCATATACTGCCGGATTTTTGAAACTAAAAAGTTCGGGAAGGTGTTTTTGCATCTGGCGGGGATCTTGGAATGATATTTGGATAGTATTTCTTCGAAAATCATTACCATCTTCAGGAATTTCAAGAGAAAGCAACTTGATCGGTTTTGTAAAAAATTCTATTCTAGCTCTTTGATCTGTGTCTTTATGGCTTACCAAGAGTCTGATAATATTATTTTCTTCTTGATATTCGAGTATATTCAAATTAGAAGAAATAGAGATTTTATCTTCGAGTAGAAATTTGAATATATTATCCTTGGCATCTATTCTTGATAATTCTTCCAGCTCATAATCATATACAGAAACATAGTTTTTTGTCCCAACTATTGCAAGCGGGTGAGGCGCTTCGTAGTTAGCTCTGAACAGATAGGGTTTTTTGATTAACAATATTCCCTTTGAAATCACTCCAGATTTATCTTTTTGTTCAAAAGGAAGAGCTACCTGCTGGAGAGTTTGAAGATATGCCTCTATTTTGGATATAGACTTAGGTTGATTTCTGGCTACTCCATTTGTATTATAAATAAAAGGCACAAAAACAATAACGATTAATTTACAAAATAACGATCTAATTTTGTTGGAATATTTCATTCTTAGCCTTATACTAATTATCATTAACGAGATACTAGAAGATTATATATAAAATTATGAAAATTGCTACCATAAAAGAACATGACAATTCTGAATGCAGAGTATCTATTACTCCCGATTCATCAAAAAAGCTCATTCAATCTGGCTTTGAAATATCGGTTCAGCAAGATATAGGACTGCTTGCGAATTTTACAAATGAAGAATATGCAAAACATACTAAATTATCTAATGTTGAACTGGAAATTTTAGGAGACAGCGATATTATCACAAAAGTCCAACCTCCTTTAGTAAATTCTAACTATGCCGAAGCCCAGTTTGCTAAAGCAGGATCTGTTATTATTGGTTTTATGAATCCTTATCATAATAAAGAAATGATAGAGTTTTATTCTAAGAAAAAAGTGAGTCTTATTGCTATGGATTTGGTACCACGATCGACAAAAGCCCAAAGCTTTGACGCTCTATCTTCTCAGGCGAGCTTAATCGGATACAGAGCAGTTATAGATGCAGTTAGTATTTATGATAGAGCCGCCCCAATGATGATGACAGCCGCTGGCAGTATATCTGCAGCAAGGGTTTTGGTACTAGGAGCTGGGGTAGCCGGATTACAGGCAATAGCAACAGCCAAAAGGCTTGGTGCCATAGTATATGGCTATGATGTAAGATCCGCTGCAAAAGAGCAAGTCGAAAGTTTAGGTGCGAAATTTATGCACCCAGATGTAGGATTAGATTTTACAGATGCTGGCGGATATGCAAAAGAAGTCTCTAGTGATTTTGCAAAAAGACAAGAAGAGATGTTAGAGGACAAAATCAATCAGTTTGATATTGTGATCACAACGGCAATGATACCTGGTAAAAAGGCTCCTATTCTGCTTACCAAAGCTATAGTAGAAAAAATGAGACCCGGTTCTGTGATCGTAGATATTGCAGCTTCGAGCGGCGGCAATTGTGTACTCACAGAGATAGATAAGATAGTAGAGCATAGTAAAGTTAAGATTTTAGGATACTCCAATTTTGCATCAAGAATAGCCAATGATGCATCCAAGCTATACGCAAATAACATAGCAAATCTTATTCTATATTTATTTAAAGATAAGAGTATAATAGACCCATCAGATGAAATAGCAAAAGCAATGCTACTGACCCATGACGGTGTAATATTATTTGAGAATAAAGCATGAGTAGAATCATAATCATATTTTGTATTTTGTATTCTTTTGCCTTATCAAGCTGCACAAGCAAAATGTTTGACCGCAATATTTCCACTACTCTCACTCATACCACCGCTGTTCCTGGCAATATTGAAGTAGCATTAGTCCTTGGAGGGGGGGGCGCAAGAGCAATTGCAGAAATTGGAGTAATAGAAGTTTTGGTAGAAAATAATGTTCCGATAGATTTAATTGTCGGCACAAGCGCTGGTAGTATTATAGGGGCTTTGTACGCTGATAATCAAGATATTACCCATATAAAAAAAATATGCCTTAACTTCAAAACCAATGATTTAGTCAAGGTTTCTTTAAAGGATGCGCTCAGTGGCACAAGATCTCTTAAAGGAGGGCTCGATAGTAGCGCCGGAGAGAGATTTGTTGCTGACAGCATTACATCAAGAGTTTTTCAAGATCTCAAAATACCGTTGATTGTAGTTGCTACAGATCTCAAATCCGGGCAAACTATAGAGCTCAATAATGGCGCAATAATTCCAGCTATTAAAGCCTCCTGCGCTATACCTGGACTATTTTCACCTGTGGAAATGAATGGTATGATACTAGTAGATGGATGCGTATCTGCGCCAGTAGGAGTATATGTTGCAAAAAAATATAATCCTAGCATGATAATAGCCGTTGATGTTTCTACCCCTTTAGGCAATGCTAAAATTAAGAATATGTTTGATGTGGCTCATAGATCTGCGTATATAAGTTACGAGGCGCTTAAAGAGCTAAATGTGAAAGCAGCAGATATATTAATTACTCCGAGCATGGCTGATATTGGTATATTTGAAGGTCAAAAAAATCAGGAAATGTATATTGCAGGCAGGCAAGCTGCATTAAAGCTAATGCCAAAAATTAAACAATTAATGTATAATAAAAATATCAAGACAATTAAAAAGAAGAAATGATTCAAGTATCTCTTGCTGCATTTATGAGTGATCCAGCTCCATTCTTTGATGAGAGAATTGCCTTCGTACTTCTGTAGCAAAAAGAAAGATCGGGGCTCAAAATGACAAAAAGTTTGCATTATCAATTCATAGAAAAATTGAAATCCTTGCCATTTATTGATGAAATATGGCTTTTTGGCTCAAGAGCAAGAGGAGATAATCTAGAGAGATCTGATATTGATCTTGCGATCTTATGTTCTAGCGCTAGTGATTCTGATTGGTTAAAAGTAAATGATATTATAGAAAATGCTGATACATTACTCAAAATAGATTGCGTTAAATTCGATCAAGATACAATTAGCAAAGAGTTGTATGATAATATTTTAAAAGATAGGAAGCTGCTTTATGATAAAAAGCAATATTAAATTTGAGAAGTTCAAAAAAGCATTACTTTCTCTTGAAGCCATTTACTTAAAACCTATGCAAGATGACAGGTCTAACCTAGACGCCACCATACAACGATTTGAATTTACATTTGAGTTAGCCTGGAGATTTTTAAAAGATTATTTTTTTGAGCGTGATATCGCATTGCATTATCCCAAAGAAGTAATGCAAGAAGCTTTTAATGTCAATTTAATTGGCAATGAACATATCTGGATACAAATGCTCAAAGACAGAAACATGACCTCTCATACTTATGACGAAAAGTTAGCAGATGAGATTTATCTCAGAATCAAATTGTATGTACCGGAATTACGCCATTTATTAAACAAGATTATCGATATTTGAGTAAAGTTATGACCATAATCTTCGAGCCACTTCATGAATCACATTTTTCGTTACTGCTGAAGTGGCTGGAGACGGGCTATGTCAAAAAATGGTGGGATCAGGACACGGAATATACGCCGGATTTGGTGCTAAATATGATAAATTTCCTATATCCCATGCCCATACATCACGTAGCATTATCTGAAGGAGTAAGGATTATATGAACAAGTTTAATGAAATTATAAGGATTGCAGATATTCATGCTGAAAGAGTAAGAGCAGCAACTGATAATATCAGACATTTATTTTCAATAGATGCAGCAAAGGTCAGAAAAATGCAGAGAGAGGATTTAGCTTGGACAGAGCTATCACTTAGTAGATTTAGCAAATTACAAGATTTGATCGGCAGAAGAATAATAGCCGCATTTTTTGAAATGAATGAAGAAAATACTATGAATGTCACTATTTTGGATAAAGTTCGCAGACTAGAAAAATTGGAGCTACTAGATGCTCAAATATGGAAAGATATGAGAAATGCAAGAAACCATACAACTCATGAATATCCAGATGCGCCTGAATTAACTGCAAAATATTTAAATCCAATTTATGATCTGGCTCCAAAATTAATAGAAATATTAAATAATATCAAATCTAAGGTTAGCATATGATGAACAAAGCAAAAACCAATCTCTTTGTAGTGATCTTGAGTTACAAGGTTCCATTGGAAAAAATTGACGCATTCAGATCAGCTCATTTAGATTTTTTGAGCAATTATTACGATAAGGATGTTTTTATTACATCAGGTCGTCAGGTGCCGCTTACAGGGGGATTAATAATTGCAAAATGCGATAGTAAGGATGATTTGCAAAAAATACTTGCACAAGACCCTTTTGCATTAAATAATCTAGCAACTTATGAGATAATAGAATTTTCTCCTACAAAATGGAGAAATGTTCTTGACCCCATCTTGTCAGAAGAATAGCAGCTAAACAAAATGTATTTTAGGAGTGTGATGATATGAAACAGAGAGCAACAATAATTTATTTAACTGGCAAGCAGGGGGCCGGCAAATACACCATAGATAAGGAGTTGCGCGAGAAAGATTTGCTTGCTGCCCAAGAATCCTGTTTGATGAGTTTATGGGAAAATAAGTAAGAGTTCGATGAGCATTTACGGGTCATTTTACAACAACAAACAGCGTGAGGAAAAAATGAAAAACAAAATTTATACATTCAAAATATCTGCAGATAATAAAACTTTCAGGATCATAGAAATAAAAGGCGAAAAAAGCCTCTATGATTTAGCAAATTTCATAGTTAAATCTTTTGATTTTGATATGGACCATGCATTTGGTTTCTATAATAATATTAAAGATTTATACAGTAGCGATGAAATTTATGAGCTATTTACTGATATGGATGACTGCGAGCCAAGTGAAAACGCCCAAGGAGTGAAGAAAACAAAAATTTATTCCGTGTTTGAGCCAAAAAAGAAAATGGCATTCTTGTTTGATTATGGGGATGATTGGATTTTTCTAGTAGAATGCAAATCTATTGCAGAACCTATAGAAAAAACAAGATATCCGCGTATTGTTGAGAAAGTTGGAAAATCACCAGAGCAATATCCTGATTATGACTAAGAATAAGTGGATGCATAATGATAGAAAAATTGAAATCCTTGCCATTTATTGATGAAATATGGCTTTTTGGCTCAAGAGCAAGAGGAGATAATCTAGAGAGATCTGATATTGATCTTGCGATCTTATGTTCTAGCGCTAGTGATTCTGATTGGTTAAAAGTAAATGATATTATAGAAAATGCTGATACATTACTCAAAATAGATTGTATTAGATTTGATCCTAACAACATTAGCGCTGAATTTTGAATAATATTTTAAAAGGTTAAAAGGTAATTTATATGAAAGAAATAGAATGGAAGGATTATTTTTATACACTCGGCAAAGCTATTAGTCGTTTAAGAGAAGTATTAGAGCATCCACAATTAGATAAGGTTGATTATATGAGGGATGCTACAATTCAGCGCTTTGAATTCACTATAGAACTGTTTTGGAAAATTCTTAAAAAAGCTTTATTTTATGAAAAAATAGAATCTACGACGCCTCGGGATACCTTAGCAAAAGCATTCCAGTATAAATTGATAGATAATGAAGCTGTATGGCTTGCGATGTTAGATGATCGTAATAATACTTCCCATGCATATAAGGAGAAAGAGGCTCAAATAATCTTTAGTCGCATAAAAAATTATTTACCTATTTTTGAGTCCGAATATCTCTTACTAAAACAACGTTATAAATTATGACCATCATCTATTTAACAGGCAAGCCCGGAGTAGGCAAATACACCATCGCCAAAGAATTAGCAGCAAAGCATGGTTTTATCGTGTGCGATAATCAGCTGATCAATAATCCTATTTTTGAGCTACTCGCATATGACCGATACACCACGATACCTGATTTTGCCTGGGAAGCGATTGGGAATATTAGAAAATGCGTTTTGACGTTTTTAGCCAAAGAAATCCATAAGAGCTATGTTCTGAAAAACAACCTATACGAAGATGCGGCAAAAGCCATTATGAATCATATAAACGAGTTAAGATTATGAAGAACAGCAAAGATTTGTTAAAACTACCTTTTACTCGCGTCTGCAAAATAAAATCACACTATAACCAGGAAGATTATGATGGTGCTACACCAATGCAGACTTTTAGCGATTCAATCCATATTGCTAAATCTAAAAATATTGGTAGTATGGAAAAAATATCAGACAATTTGATGATCATATATCACGCTGCCTGATTTTTATAAACTGTCAGATTAAGTCGCCACTAGTACAGATGAAGTATCAATTTTACCTCAGTCATGACTTTTGCCGGATATTACCTGGGCTTAATGAGAGAATATATCTTGCTCTTGCCAGCCCGCAAGATCAAGTGTGACTCTTGTAGGCAAGAATTGACATATCTCCATGGCAAGATCATACCTCATTTCTTTTTTTAGCATATTATTAAGTTTTTCCCTAAGCATATGAAGATATAATACGTCAGATGCCGCATATTCCATCTGCTCCTTGGTGAGAATATCAGCTCCCCAATATGTGGTTTGCTGAGCTTTGGATATTGTGACGCTTAGGAGTTCTCTACATAAATCCTTCAGTCCATGGTACTCTGTATAAGTTCTAACTAGTTTTGACGCAATTTTTGTACAAAAAATATTTTTCAGCTTGATGTTTAAAGAGATTTCTATAGATGCGAGATCAAACCTTGCGAAATGAAAAATTTTTACTCTAGATTCATCCATGAGTAGTTTTTTTAAATTATGCGCAGTAAAATCATTATTAAATTTTACCAAATAGGCTATACCATCTCCATAAGATAATTGCAGTAAGCATAGTCTATCTCTAGATAAATTAAGACCCATAGTCTCCGTATCAATTGCAATATCACCATCTCTTATGAGATCCTCTGGTATATCTCCTTCAAATAAAATAGTTTCTATATAATCCTCCTGTGCTTTAGCCGCACTATTTTTTCTCTTCTTTTATGATCACTTCTTCATTTTCTTTTGCAAGTCCGAGCACTTTTCTGGCCTCTTCTTCCAGCATATCTTTATCTAGTGAGCCGGGTCTTAGTAATTTCACCTTATGCTCAAGCTCAATTCTTTGATGCCTTATCGTATCTAAGTTTAATACTGTTTCCTCTATTTTTGACTTCATTTTTTGCCTAGAAATCACACCTCTATTCCCATAAATAGTATGGTATGTAAAGTAACAAAATACACTAAAAAATACAAACGTAACAAATAAAAGCCTAAAATTAGTCATTCTAAGCTCTAATTAATAACAATAATAACCCAGGCCCAGAAAAGATACAACTATCAAATCTGTCAAGCAAACCTCCATGTCCTGGTATTATTGTACCAGAATCTTTTACCTTGTGCTTTCTTTTGTAGTAAGATTCAAATAAATCCCCAATCTGCGCGCTAATCGCCAGAAAGATTGTAGGAAATGTTATACCGCAATCAAATACACTATAATGCATAAAAATTTCCCGAGGAAAACAGGCAGTTACCAGAGATGCTGATATAATCGACCCTAAAATACCAGCACAAAATCCAGACCAAGTCTTTGATGGGCTTATTTTCTCAGCAAGCTTTCTGCCGCCTATGTAGGATCCACCAAAAAAAGCCATACTATCATATGAGGCAATAACAGTTGCATGCCATAAAAGTGTATACTGGGCATATTTCATATGCGAAACAGATAAAAAGCATATCAAGCTAATAGCGATGAAGACATAAAGCACTAATCTATCTCGCAAGGAGTTTTTTGCAAGGAAGTAAGATTCTAGTAACATACCACAAAATAATATCATCACTAATATGCGATATAACAAAAGTGATGAAAATAGGACTAGTAGATATACTATAGCAAGAAAAGCCCCAGAGGCGATACGAAGTCTAATGTTATGCATTAAAGGTATTCCTATTATTTTATCTTTTTCCAAATGTCCTAACTCTTTTAGAATATTCGCCAATTGCCTTCTCAAAATCTTCTACCGAAAATTCGGGCCACATTTTTTTAGAGAAGTATAATTCCGCATATGCAGATTGCCAAAGCAAAAAATTACTTATTCTCATTTTATCTCCAGTTCTAATAAGTAGATCTACATCAGGAATATCATGATATAGATTTGATGCAAATATTTCTTCGGTTATTTCCTCTGATTTTTTATGCTGATTTATAATTTTACTACAAGCTCTGACAATTTCAGCCCGAGATCCGTAGCATAGCATTATATTGACACAAATAGAGCTATTGACGCTAGAGTATTCTTCTACTTTTTGTAGATTGGACCTCGTGATGCTATCTAGGAAAGATAAATCTCCAATGAATTTTATCTTTGCGTCTTCTTCATATGCGCTATTAAATTTATTCAACGCATAATCATTCATTAGGGAAATTATATTGCTGACCTCTTCTTTTGGTCTTTGTAAATTCTCTGAAGAAAATACGTAAAGCGATAAATAATTTACATGGAGCTTTATTGCTTGCTGAATTATTCTAAGAGCATTTTCAGCGCCAGCTTTATGGCCATCTTCGGTTTTCAGGTGATTTGCAATAGCCCACCTTTGATTACCATCCATTATTATCGCAACATGATTTGGATTATTCATTGATCTTACTATTAAACTTCTTCATCCTTTTTTGCCTCAGGTATTATTACTACAATCCTTGCGCCAGATAATATACCACTATCTTCTATATAGATATCGCCTTTATGAGCTAGAATAATTTCCTTAGTAATAGGAAGCCCAAGTCCTACACTACCACTACCTATATCTCTTGCTTTATCAGATCTATAAAATGCCTTAAATACTAGATCTCTCTCATGAGTTGCTATACCAGGCCCATTATCATCTATAGAAATGATAATTTTATTATTGCTAGTAAAGCACCTCACTTCGGCATAAGAAGTATATTTTTCTGCGTTAGATATTAAATTAGCCAGAGCTCTAGTAAATGACAAGCGCCGTATTTTAGCGTATATGGGGTCATTTCCGAGAATGAGCTTTGTTTTTTGAAATCGCGATAGTTTAAAAAACTCCTGAATATATTCATTGATTTCTGTATAAGTAAATTGTTCACAAGATTCTCCTCGCGCAAAATCTAAATAACTATCAATCATATGTTTCATGCTATCTAAGTCACTCTTGAGCATTTGATTTTCGTGATTGGCTTCCATTAGCTCTATTTGCAATATCATTCTAGTAAGAGGTGTTCTTAAATCATGAGAGATTGATGCGAGCATATGTAGTCTTTTTTTCATCTGGCGCCTTATTCTATCTTGCATTTTGATAAAAGCAATACCAGCTCTACGAATTTCTGTAGCGCCGCTAGGTTTAAATTTCACTGCGGGCGGGCTATTTAAGGTAATTTTTGAGCCAAAACTATTTGCAGCTTCAGAGAGCTCTTCTATTGATCTAATTTGGTTTTTTGCAAAAGCCATAGCTACTATCAAAAAAGTCGTAGAAACTCCAAGGATCCACAAAATAAATATTTCTGCTGTTGGATTAAGTAAGGGTTTGGATGGAATAGAGATTTTGAGGCATTTGTTTATGTCATGTGCAAAGTAAATTACAATTAGAGGTTTTGTTGTTTCGTGATGTATAAATTGGAAATTTGAGAAATTTTCTCTTAGTATATCAGATAATATACTAATCTCTGTTCTATCAGGCATCTCATATATTTTGGGTAATGCATCAATCGCTTCTATGTGCACATTAAATAATTGACTATATTTTACTACCTTTGTCAGATCGCCATTTTCAGACTCCATAAGAACTAATTTAATCTGGTTAGATATCATTTTACTTGTATGCGCGCTGATATTAAACCACACTTTCTCGTAAAAAATATATATAGTCACTAGCTCGCATATAATAATAGGAGCGCAAATTATCAGCGCAAATCTTGCAAGAATGCCTTTGGGAACCATGTAAGTATATAATCTATAAAAATATTCCATATCCTTCATGTCTTACAGTGAGCAAAAATTTGGGAGCAATAGCATCTTTCTCTATCTTTTGCCTCAGTCGCGCTATTTGTACATCAATCGATCTGTCGTTGAGCCCTCCCATTAACTTCGAAAGCGATTCTCTACTAACCACACTCCCCCTGTTCACTAACAAATGCTCAAAGAGTTTTTGTTCCGTTGATGATAGTGCTAGTTCTGTATTATCAATATATAGTTTTTTGCTTGAGAAATAGTACTTACATTCTCCAAATTCTAGAACATCTTGATCAGAATTTGCTAATGATGATTTATATAACTCGAGCAAATTTCTTGATCTTAGAATTAATTCCCTAGGATCGAATGGCTTTGTGACATAATCATCTGCGCCTGCCTCTAACCCAGCCACTCTATCGTCCGGATCACTCAATGCAGTGAGCAAGATTATAGGCGTGTGCCTTGAGTTATCTTTTATTTTTTTTGCGAACTCAAATCCCGTAATTTCTGGTAACATAACATCGAGTATCAATAAGTCTATATCTTGATTTGTTATGATTATTTCGGCCGATTCAGCGCTAATTGCAGTCAGCACATCAAAGCTATTGCGTTCAAAAAACCGCTTTAAAAGTTCAAGAATTCTGCTATCATCATCAACTATTAAAATCCTTGGCTTTTGCATTTTTAATAAAATTATTAGATTACCTGAGAATTCTATGATAAAAACCAGTACTTTTCCACTAGAAAATTTAGACTCCCTAATATGGCTTGACGGAAAAATCACAGATTCTGCAAAAGCAAGACTACACCCAATAAACCATAGTATGCAATATGGCGGAGGGGTTTTTGAGGGGCTTAAAGCTGCAGATGGTAATATTTTTAAGCTTGAAGAACATACTAGTAGATTGTTTAACTCAGCCAGATTAATGAAATTAGGGATAGATTTTAGCGAAGATGAGGTAAATAAGGCCCACTATGAACTACTTGCTGTAAATAACTTAAAAAATGCTTATTTTAGGCCTTTTGTGTGGAGAGATGACGATACTATTAAGATTACTCCGCAAAATCCTCGTAACAGGATAATGATTGTAGCATGGGAGATAGAAGAGCGCGAGCGACCCCCAATGAAAGTCACTGTAAGCACATGGATTAAGCCTGGAAAAAAAATGTTTCCTCATGGATGCAAGTCTTCTGCTCAATATGGACTCTTGTCACTTGCGGGGTTAGAAGCTGCTAATGATGGATTTGATGATGCAATTTTGCTAGACGAAAAGGGATTCATCGCAGAATGCACTTCTTCTAACATATTCTTCTTAAGAGACAATACATTATTTACTCCCCAGACTAATTATTGCCTAGATGGCATTACAAGACAAACTATCATCAATATTGCTTCTGACTTAGGATTTTCTTGTGATATCTTAGATATTACTACTTCAGACCTTACATCTTTTGATGCTGCTTTTGTGACTGGTACTGCAGTTGGCCTCAGAGAAATTAGTCAAATTGTAAATAACGATCATGAGATTAATTTTGTATCAAGTGAGGTTTTTCATCTCATTAAAAAAACCTACGATAAAATGGCTAGAGGTATTAATGACTAAATATTTTCAGGGATTATACACAGCTTTAATTACTCCTTTTCACCAAGGGCATCTAGATCTTGATATTTTAGGGAAGCTGATTAGTCTTCAAGAAGAAGCTATGGTTGATGGGATAGTGATTGGGGGGTCTACGGGAGAAGCATTCTCGCTTTCGGACCAAGAATTTAGGCTATTATTAGAGCAAAGTAGAAAGCATATATCCAAAAACACTAAAATGATAGTGGGTATTGCAGCAAACTCAGATGTTCACGCCATTACAAAAGCAAAAATCGCTACAGATATTGGGGCAGATGCATTAATGTGTGTCACGCCTTATTATAATAAGCCACCTCAGCGCGGTATTGTAGATTATTTTGAGTCTATTGCGCGTAATATAGATATACCAATGATTTTATATTCCGTGCCCTCAAGAACCGGAGTGGATTTTGATGATCAAACTATCATTACTTTGTCACAAATAGAGAGAATACAAGGGTTGAAAGACTCTGGTACGGACATAGAAAGGCCATTAAGGATAGGACATTTATTGCCTAGCGATTTTTCACTACTGTCTGGTGAAGATAAAACATGTATGGCATATAGCGCGCATGGTGGAGTAGGGTGCGTGAGTGTTGCATCAAATATCATACCCAAATTATGCAAAAAAATACAGAATCATTTATCTGAAGATAAGTTTGCCGATACTTTAGTTTTACAATCTGGGTTAATAAAATTATATAATGCATTATTTGTAGCAACCAACCCAATACCAATTAAATATGCAGCAAGTATTCTAAATTTATGCTCAGAAGAAGTACGAGCTCCTCTTTTTAGTATGGATAATGACACATTAAAGCAAAAGATAAAAACTGAAATATTAAATGTCTACCAATCAGAAATTGCCTTATAAAAAAATCTTAGCTACTAATAAAAAAGCTTCTTTTAATTACTTTATTGAAGAAAAGCTCGAGGCTGGCATTGTATTATTAGGGTCTGAAGTGAAATCCATCAGGGTATCTGGTTGCAATATTGAAGATAGCCATGCAGATTTAATGAATGCTGAGTTGTTTTTACTGAACTTGAATATACCGGAATATAAGCAAGCTAATTCTTTTGCAACTCATTTGCCAAGGAGGCCACGAAAACTCCTAATAAAAAAGAGTGAGCAAAAAAAACTTATAGGCAAAGTAAAGCAAAAAGGCTATACATTAATAGCTCACACCATATACATTAATCATCGTAGTTTAATCAAAGTGGGACTTGCCCTTGCAAAAGGTAAGAAGCTTCATGATAAAAGGGAAGATATCAAGAGAAAGGATTGGAATAGAGAGCAGGAAAAAGTTTTGAGGAAAAAATGATGAACCTACCAGATATACTGATGCATAGAGCGCAGCTCATGAAAACCAATTTACTACTCAAGATAGGTTTTGTGCTTGCGATTATCACTATTATACTTCTTGTATTTTTTAGTACATTTAAACAAAACATAGGGAAATTGGGGGCAGATGAATATATAGGCTTGCTCAAAATCGAAAATATTATCATGGATGATCAGAAATTTGATAAGTTGTTAGATGAGATTTCAAGAAGCAAGCAAATCAAAGGATTAGTGTTGCAGATTAATTCTCCTGGTGGGTCAAGCGGAGCATCTGAAAAAATATATCACAAACTTGTGTCAATCGGAGCAAAGATACCTGTCGTTGCATCACTAGGCTCTGTTGCTGCCTCTGGTGGATATTTAGTTGCACTTGCGGGCCATAAAATATTTGCAATGAATATGACTATTACAGGTTCTATAGGTGTATTATTCCAAAACACAGAAATTGTAGATGCTGCAGAAAAGCTAGGCGTTAAATTCAAGAGCTATAAATCTTCTCCGCTAAAAGCAGCGCCTAATCCAACCGAGGTTGCAACGCCAGAAGTAGAGCAAGCAACTATGGAGATTATTCAGGATTCGCACGATTATTTCACGCAACTCGTTGCTAAAAGCAGGAAATTAGATATTGAAAAAGCAAAAATACTATCTGATGGTAGAATATATACAGGCAGACAAGCTCTTGGCAAAAATCTTATCGATGAAATAGGGACATTAGAGAATGCAATAGAGTGGCTAAAGACAGAGCATAAGCTTAGTAGTGATATTGAAGTAAGAGAGATGAAGCCGAAAAAACGCAGTGCTGTTGTCGATGCTTTTTTAGATAGTATTGAAGAAGAAATGAAGCTTTTGTATAGTAAATTGATTAATAGCCTTGCTTCTATGCAATTACCTATGACTATCCAATGAAATCTAATCTAGAAACTCTTGTATCTTATCTAGATAGAAAATATCATAATATTGCTTTGGAATATTAGATTTGCAGCAGTAATTTGCCTAGGCGTTAAAATACAAACAATCAAACTAATAAGGATAAGTTATGGATCCAGCTTTAATCGGCGAAATTAATAAGGAGGCAATATATGTATTAATTGCAACTTCTGGTCCTATATTAATTATTTCCCTTGTAATAGGACTGATCATATCTCTTTTACAGGCTCTGACGCAGATCCAGGAAAACACTTTAACATTTGTTCCAAAATTGCTTGTGATATATATAAGCTTAATTTTCTTGGGCCCCTATATTACCACAAAGCTCCAAATATTTACCGATCACATGATGCAGCATATTATCAACCACCCTAATTAACCTTATTAAGTATTATCGCACTGCACTAAATATTATTTAAATATCAATAGTCATATTATAATATTTTTTACATAAAGCTTATTATTACTGGTAATATGATATTATTTTTACTATAATAGATGTTGAATAAGAGGGAAAAAATATATGTACTTACTAAACATAATTCCTATCGCAGCATTCCTTGGCAAAGCATTTTTTTTAGGCAATAGGCTCAAAATTGCCCTACCAATTTCTATGCCAGTAACAGCCTCGATTACTATTATTTTACTTTATATTAGTGCGTATTTAGGCCTTATATTCTATGCAACATTAATTCTTTATCTATTTGGTTTATGGGCACTATATAACACATATATTCAGAAGCAGAATTCCTACTTATTTGAGCAAAGTACTACAGCCATTACTCTCTTTGTAATTTCTATAATAATCATAGGCTTTTATTACCAGCCAGCACAGCTCAATTCTACTGAGGATTTAAAAATATGGGGATTATTTTTGAAAGAATTGCTCCTACGCGGCTCTATTGAGACTTCAAGTAGCGATACTTCTATAATTTCAGCATATAGTTATTATCCAAGAGGCTCTTCTGTATTTCAGTATTATTACATGATGTTAAATGGATATTTTGGAGGCGGGGCGTTATTTGCACATTTCTTGCTCGGATTATGTTTTTTATCGCCCTTTTTACAAACGGGCTCTAGTAATCATTCCATATTTTATATAGTAATTATTGTTGCTATAGGATCCCTTCTCACATCCTTCTTGCACACTATCCACAATGAAGTAATACTTGGCCTTGCAGGATCTAGCGCCATTCTTACATATTTACTAGATAGAAAAAATGCAAATCTACAATTCGGGCTTTATCCAATTATTTTAACAACTGCCTTAGTGGATCATAATGGTTTTATATTTGGGACTATTTGCGCCCTTCTTATCTCTGCTGATTATGCCAAGAAAAAAAAATTGAATATTTTTACCATAGATAGTAAAACCCTTAAAATTTATGCGCTAACATTATCTCCATTAATTGCATCTTATATAAATTATTTCTTATATTCTGTAATCAACCTTACTACAGAAACCTCTATTGATGCCATAAATACAGAAGGGGGCAATAATTTTGGGGGAATGTTTAGGGTACTTGGATTGCTATTTTTTACCTCTATCAAAGAAGGTCCATTGCTCTGCTGGCTATTATTATACATAGGATATTACTGGACTAAGAGAGAAGATCTCAAAACCCACTACACTTATTGCTTCTGGATAAAATTTACCATATTTGCCTTAGGATTTCATATAGTATATTTGCTCTACTCATTTTATGGTCATTATACTGAATTGCACATAGGGAAAATAATAAGATATATAGCGCCCTACCTAATTTTACTTGGGACTATATCTTTATTCTTCATCAGCTTAGTATCTTTTGCACAAAGGGGGGCATTACTTTTTAATATTATTTCTATCTTTAGCCTTGCTGTTACCCTCAGTCATTTAGATATGGCGCCTAACGTTATCTCGCTTGAAGAAGATATAATGATAAGACAAATTCATAGCGTACAAGATTTAATAAAATCTAAGCAGCAAGTTCATTTATCATATGAAAATAAATCCAAGGATTATGATTGCTACGATTTTGCCTTCAAAATGGCTCCTTATATTACAGAATCAGAGATATCAAGGTGCTTACAATCAAATATAGATTTTCATAATGTTTATTTAGGGAAACTTATTACTATGCCAGCGAAGCTAGAAACTGGATACATAATATTATACAAACCTTTTTTATTAAATTATGAAATCATTGCTGATAACAAAGAGATTACCCCAGAAATACAGCAATAAGTTAGTGTATTAATATGAGATACGGACCTTGTTAAGCTCAGGCTTGTTAATATGAGAGTCATGCATTAGAAGATTCATTCGATAAATACAACGTTGTTGATTTATCTCATATCACGATAAAATACACTAATCATTCATTAAAATATTTGTAATATCACTCTAATGCCTTTAATATTATATTATTAACTATTTAAACTTATATAGAGGTAAGCATGAGTAAAAACATAAATAATATGTCAGGAGAGGCGCAAGCAGATGAATTACTCGGGGTCCTTGAGTATTGGCTTCTCGCCTGGGATAGCAATGACGTCACCACTTCATTGGAGAATGTCTGTAAGGGGGTAAAGAATTTGGGCATAGAGAACCCAGAAGTGCAGGAAACGTTGGATGAGACACTTAAGACAGTTGAGACATTCTTCGATATTACCCAGGATGTATCCCCTGAAGTCCTGAAGGAAAAGAGCGATGAATGCAGGGACATTCTGTATAATGCAGTAGAGGGCGAAACCGCACACGAAGCACCATCTGCTGAGTCGGGCCCAACTATTATCGAGAGAATTAAAGCTATTTTAGAGAGTATAAAAGCTTTTGTATTAAAAATGATAGAGAAAATCAAGGATTGGATCAGTAGCAGGGAGCCTACTCAAGGTAATACGGATACTCAATTAGAAAACGTTAATAATGAGCAAGTTCAGGTAAACCAAACGACAGCTCAAGAAACGACAAATCTAAAGCATACTAGTACTAAAAGCTTTGCAGAGTTACCAGGATCAGATGCAGGAACAGGTCCAGCAGCAGCAGCAACAGAAGCAGCAGCAGCAGCAAAAGCGAACTCATCAGAAGCAGCAGCAGCAGCAAAAGCGAACTCAGAATCAGGTCTTTTTCCAGAGTTACTAGGATCAGAAACTCCAAAGGAGCCTGGTAGGAAGAGCGATGCAGCGAAAGAAAAAAGGAAGGCGGAGCATATGAAAGTTAATAAGGATAAGAAGCAACATCGACTCAAAGCAAAAAAGGTGAAAACACCGGCAAACAGCAATCCAGGCAAAGTTGCTGAATTTTTTGATTCTGGGGATGAAAAAATCCTCAACTTACCAAATGCACCAAAGACTGAGAGTTGGACGCAGAAAGTATCAGAAAAATCAGAAAACTCGTCTGAACGCAGTAAATAATCACTGAAGCTATCCAGATACAATAATCTCTCTAATAATATAGAGAGATTATGTGCTTTTTAGGCTATGTTGCTTTTTATACGTTAGAAGAAAATACATCTTCCCATGATCCGGTAGTAGCAGCTTTGGTATATTCTGTTACCCTATTTTCAAAGAAATTAGCATGTTCTACTCCGTTTAGTATTTCATCTAACCACGGAAGAGGGTTGCTTTCTACCATATATATTTCATTTAACCCAAGTTGCTGAAGTCTTCTATCTGCTATATATCTAATATATTTTTTGACATCTCTTGCGGTAAGACCCTCTATTTCTCCTACTTCAAATGCAAGCTCAATAAAAGCATCCTCAAAATGCACAATAGTTGCGCATGCTTCATATAATCTACCACGCACTTCCTCGCACCATACTTCAGGATTTTCATGACAAAAAGTTTTAAATAGTTGAATTATAGAGTTGGTGTGCAATGTTTCATCTCTAACGGACCATGTAACTATCTGGCCCATTCCTTTCATTTTATTAAATCTCTGGAAATTGAGCAAAATAGCAAAAGATGCAAATAATTGCAATCCTTCTGTAAAAGCACCAAAAACTGCTAAGGTAGTTGCTATATCTTCTTTGGTATCTACACCAAATTTATTCATATAATCATATTTGTCTCTCATTTCTTTGTATTTCAGAAAAGCCTGATACTCTACTTCTGGCAATCCTATTGTATCTAAAAGATGAGAATATGCGGCAATATGCACTGTCTCCATGTT
>CAYGNF010000013.1:0-18591 GCA_964351245.1 uncultured Rickettsiaceae bacterium
TTTATCATAAAATTCTCTCTCTTAACATGGTCCATTTTTTGGGGGGCATTACGGAGAGATTGGCTGGAAATCCGTTTCCTGAAGATTTTGCACCAGGTAAGTATACTCATTATGTTCCTATTGATGGAGATAAGGCGGTAGAAATTTTTACAGCTTCCAACGAAGAGCAGATTATTACAAAATTTAATGAGCTTGAAACAAAAGGATTTAACATGAATATTAACCCTAGGTATGGGTGGGAAAGAGATAAGGATAATAATTTAAGTATATCAAAAGAAAAAATATCTTGTACTAGCTTTGATAATGCATTAACCAGGCAAATCGATCTTCATGAAGATAAGGTATCTATAGAAGAATTGAGACAAGATGCTAATAATTTATACAATTTACTAGCAATACAAAGCGCAGTTTCTCTGCAAAAAACTAGTGGTTCAAATCCTGTATCTCGTCAAACAAAACAGGATACTCTGAGTGCTATTTCTAAATTAAAAGAAAAAAGCGAGAATGCGTATTTCAATAAGTATGGCAAAATACCTCCAACCGTAGAAGTACTGCTAGACCAAGAGCATAAACAAAAAATTATTACACGCATTGAGAACAAAGATCATCAGGAGCCTCAGATTCAAGTGCAAGAGGCAGCAATAGATGAGACTGCTCTCGCAAACTCTATAGCGCATTCTATAAAAAATAGGTTTTGTGCGCAAGAAAACGATCGAAAATCATACGCGTCTGGTAATAATGTCAAGAACAAGCAAGCAACGCGGTAACATCTCTATTTACTTGAACTGTTACGTTATTCTCCTAAAAATTTCTAGTTCATCTAGTATTAGGTATATGTATGGCTCTGTTATACGCACTCAATGATGATTCTTGTATCATTTCTGATAATGTAGGATGTGGAAATATTGTATACATAAGATCTTCTTCTGTTGCCTCTAAAGTCATTGCAAGGGCGATGCTGTTAATCAACTCCGTCACTTCTGCGCCAATCATGTGCGCGCCTAAAATTTCCCCAGTTTTCTCCTCAAAAATCATTTTTATAAAACCCTCACTTTCACCTAATGCTATAGCTTTGCCATTTCCGGCAAACGGAAAGCGCCCTACCCTAACTTTAATGTCAGGATTTTTTCTTGCGGCCTCCTCGGTAATGCCTATGCTAGCAATTTGAGGCATTGAATAAGTGCATCCTGGTATTTTTGTTCTATCTAATGGCTTAGTTGCGATTCCCGATATAGCCTCAGCTGCCATTATTCCCTCATGACTTGCTTTATGAGCAAGCCAAGGACCCTCTACCACATCTCCAATTGCATAAATATTTTCATCGCAAGTATTAAGTCTATTATTAGTTACTATAAAACCTTTTTCATCGAGCTGTACTTTTGTGTGCTGTAAACCGAGATCTTCGGTGTTCGGAGTAATTCCTACGGCCATGATAATTTTATCAGCTTTGATTTGCGTATGAATACCTGATTGCTCGTACTCTATTATAGAGTGATTTTGATGTGTTTTGATGGATTTGAGACCAATAGAGGTGAAGATCTTCATGCCCTGACTTTCAAAAGACTTTCTTGCAAAATCTGATATATCTTTATCCTCTTGCGGCAGTATATTTTCTCTAGCCTCAAGTATCGTAACATTTGCACCTAGATTACTATAAAAAGATGCAAATTCAATGCCTATAGCTCCAGATCCAACGACAACGATAGTCTCTGGTATTTTTTCTTGTAGCATGGCTTCTTTGTAAGTGAGTATATTTACACCATCAGGAGTAAAACCTTCGATGTGCCTTGCTCTTGCGCCTGTTGCTATCACAAACTTCTTGGCTGAAATTTCAGACTTGGTATCTTGATCTATTGCTATTGTAGAAGAAGATGTAAAGCTAGCTCTACCTTTCAATATTGTCACCTTTGCCTTTCCAAGCAAGTGAGATACACCCCCAGAAAGCTGAGATGCGATTTTTCTTGATCGATCTACTATTTCTTTAAGATTTGCAGATATTTTTTCAGCAGAAAGTCCGTAAGATTTATGATGCTTCATCAAATGAAAAACCTCGGCAGATCTAAGTAGTGATTTTGTAGGTATGCACCCCCAATTAAGACACACCCCTCCGAGCGCCGCCTCTTCTACTATCGCAACCTTCATTCCAAGCTGCGCAGCTCTTATTGCGCACACATATCCTCCCGGACCTGCTCCAATTACTATAACATCAAAATCGTATGTATCTCTCATAAATCACTCCGTATTTGCTCTAAATTAGCATTTTTATAGGATTTTCGATATATTCCTTGAGGTAAGAAAGGAATCTTGCCCCTACAGCTCCATCAATTACTCTATGATCCACAGATAATGTCATTTCTGAAGTTGTAGAAATTTGGATTTGGTCATTTATTACTACTGGTTTTTTGATTCCAGCCCCAATAGCAAGGATGCACCCTTGTGGCGGGTTAATAATAGCTGAGAATTGCTTAATCACAAAAATTCCTAGATTCGAGACGCTAAATCCCCCCCCCTGAGATGCTTCTGGCTTCAGCTTTCCTGCTCTAGCTTTACTTGCAAGCTCTTTCATTTCTAAGGATATTGAAGATAAGCTCTTAAAATTCGCAGACTTGATGATGGGAGTAACAAGTCCCCCATCAATAGCTACTGCGATTGAAATATCGATATCTTTGTATTGTAATATGCCATCATTACTCCAACTAGAATTTGCTTCAGGCACTTTCACAAGAGAGGTAGCTGCGGCTTTTATTATAAAATCATTAACTGAGATTT
Source organism: uncultured Rickettsiaceae bacterium (assembly GCA_964351245.1). GTDB lineage: Bacteria > Pseudomonadota > Alphaproteobacteria > Rickettsiales > Rickettsiaceae > JANRKH01. The sequence goes on from CAYGNF010000013.1 coordinate 2,770, forward strand.
TGGATTCTTTATCTAGTATCTCATTCATCTGACTTCTATAATTAAGCAATTTATCAAGATTGCATTCTATATTTAGATAAAAGTGAGGCACTGTTTGTTTTGATTCAAGTAATCTTTTTGCAATCACTTTGCGCATATTTGATACTGGTAGTAAATCATATGCATTATTTGATGAGATAATATTGGGTGAATTTGAGTCAATGCCACTAGATAAAGCTTGCAGCACATCATTTTTCACTATCCTTTGGTGTGGACCAGACCCCTTGAGATTAGCTAAATTGATATTATTTTGAGACGCTATCCTTTTTGCAAGAGGCGAGGCAAATATTTTTGAGGTATTATGTAATGAGTTTATTGCGCTCACTTCAGATGCTTCTTTGTGTGCTGGAGTAGGGGCAGTGGTAGAGGATTCGATTGTAGAGATCTTACCTTCCTCAGAGTTCGCGCCATTGAATGATTGCTTAGTCTTATAATTATTAAGCTCGGATCTATCCTCTTCTGCTTCTATAATTAAAGCAATTACTGAATTTACTGCAACGCCTTCAGAGCCCTCGGATACTAAAATTTTCCCCATCATACCTTCGTCTACAGCTTCAACCTCCATAGTAGCTTTATCTGTTTCTATTTCTGCAATCACATCTCCTGGTGCAATTTTATCACCCTCTTTTTTAAGCCATTTAGCAAGATTGCCCTCTGTCATAGTAGGAGAAAGAGCTGGCATCAAAACTTCTATAATCATCTTTCTATCTCAATAAGTTATTTATAATAGCATGCTCTCTTTGCCGCTTCTACAATGTCTTGCACACATGGAAGAGCTAATTTTTCTAAATTAGCTGCATATGGCAGTGGCACCTCTTTCGCACACACAAATTCTGTAGGAGCATCTAGATAGTCAAAAGCATTAGTTTGCACAATAGATGCAATAGTGGCCCCTATGCCAGAAAAAAACCATCCTTCTTCTACGCATACAAGTCTGTTTGTTTTTTTGACTGAATCAATAATAGTATATTCATCCAGAGGTTTGATTGTTCTTAGATCTATTACTTCTGCATTAATACCTATTTTTTCAAGTTCTAGTGAGGCTTCCAAGGCAAACTTAACCTGAAGAGAAAATGCGGTAATAGTTACATCTGATCCTGTTTTGACTATTTTAGCTTTTCCTATTTCTACTGGATCTATTGTCTCTGGAACATCAAAGCTATATCCATATAAAATTTCATTCTCCAAAAAAATTATTGGACTCTTGTCTCTAATAGCACTCCTCAGTAGCCCGCATGAATCTTCTGCAGAATAAGGTGCTACTACCTTTAAACCAGGAACATGTGAATACCATGATGCATAATTTTGACTGTGCTGGGCTCCTACCCTTGCGGCTGCACCATTTGGCCCCCTAAAAACTATAGGGCAGATAACTTGTCCTCCAGACATATAACAAGTCTTTGCTGCAGAATTAATAATTTGATCTATAGCCTGCATTGCAAAATTAAATGTCATAAATTCTACAATTGGTCTTAATCCTCCAAAAGCAGCGCCGATTCCAATACCAGCAAATCCATGCTCTGTAATTGGTGTATCAATAACTCTTTTTGATCCAAACATATCAAGTAAGCCCTGAGTAATTTTATAAGCACCTTGATACTCGGCAACCTCCTCTCCCATAATAAATACAGATTTATCGGACTGCATCTCAAGCATCATAGCTTCTCTTAAGGCTTCTCTTACTGTTATGTTTCTCATTTTTTCCTCATGTCTGGATAACTTTATGCAAAAATATCTGTGAGTAACTCATGCTCACTTGGTTCAGGAGAATTTTCAGCGAAGGTGACTGCCTCTTGTATCACCTGCTTGACATGCTTTTCTATTTCCAGGAGTGTGTTTTCTTTTATTTTGTGAGTGTTTTCTAACTTGTCCCTTAGTATAAGAATTGGGTCTAGATTTTTATAAGAATCTACTTCTGTTTTGGCTCGATATTTAGCGGGGTCAGACATAGAATGCCCTCTAAATCTATAGGTCTTCATCTCTAAAATATATGGCCCCCCTCCAGCACGCACACGCTCTGATGCATCTACAACAGCCTGATAGACTTTATCAAGATCCATACCGTCTACTTGAGCACCCTCTATCCCGCATGATATACCTTTTTTGTATAAATCTGTTACAGATGTTGATCTTGCTACAGAAGTACCCATTGAATATCCGTTATTTTCGATGATATATAACACAGGCAGATTCCATAAACATGCCATATTAAATGATTCATATACCTGACCCTGATTAGCAGCACCATCTCCCATAAATGTGAAGCATATATTATTAGTCTCGTTATATTTTTCAGCAAATGCTAGGCCTGTACCTATTGGCACCTGCGCGCCAACAATACCATGTCCTCCATAAAATTTATTGGGAATATCAAATAGATGCATAGATCCACCTTTGCCTTTAGAAGATCCAGTAGCTTTACCCATCAACTCTGCAAGCACATGCTTAGGCTCTTGGCCCGCAAGTATGATGTGACCATGATCTCTGTAACTTGTGATCGTGCTATCATTTTTGGACTTAGCAAGAGTGACTCCTGTAATCACAGCCTCCTGGCCTATATAAAGATGGCAAAAACCACCTATAAGCCCCATACCATATAATTGGCCACACTTTTCTTCAAATCTTCTGATGGTGAGCATGCTCTGATACGCGCTCAAATATTGCTCTGCGCTTAGATTTCTCGGCATTGTTTCCTCTTACTTATAAGATATAATGTGATGCATAACGAGCAATTTGTCAAATATTATTCTTTTCAAGCAAGTATTCTGTAATATAATTCTCTGATCATAACAATTTTTTATATGAAACAAATTCTAGCGCACAAAGATGAATTAAGGCATCCAAGTATAATATCAAAAGTAATAGGTGGTACCTTAATTCCACTTTCTGTGCATCATTTTATAGAAAATGAGAAATTAATATCTGTCGATGGAGAAATAAATACAGACTGCGAAATCTTTCTATTTAAAATACTTTGGCCCAATCCCAATGAAAAGCTTATGGAGCTCTTTTTGATACTTGATTTGTTGCAATCAAAGGGTGTATCTATTAGTATAATCTCTCCTTTTATTCCATATTTAAGGCAAGATAAATTCCTTTGTAGTAGCCAGACTATAGGCGCAAGAGCAATAGGTAATATATTATCGCAATTTGGAGTGCAAAAAATTTATAGCTTCGATTTACATTCTCAAAATGCCAGTAATTTTTTAAAATGCACTATATGTGATATGAATTATAATGATTATTTCATACATAAACTTGCGCTACTTTTGGTAAACCCCACGAATACTCTTGTAGTCGCTCCTGATGCAGGGGCATTAAATAGAGCAAAAAAACTTGCATTATCTTTCGGGTCAAGTTTTACGAATCTGCAAAAACATAGACATGGTAGTGACATTTTTACTTCTCCTCTTAGAGGCGCAAAAAAATATGATAATATTGTAATAATAGACGATATAATGGACTCAGGAAATACGATATTATCTGCAATAAATCGTCTTCAGGAATATTGTGATAGAATATTTGTATGTATATCTCATGTGCTTAAGCAAAATACCGAGCTCCAAATTATCAACTCATATAGTAATGTGACGATCATTTTTCCTGATATCGGTACAATGAGCGATCATGAGATAGAAATGATTTATTGTAACAATCTCTAATACCACTTGCATTAATCTGTCTCTAATAAGTCACACTCTAGCAAATTATCTGATCTATCAATTCAGAATATTAATTGCAACGATCTAATAATCCATCTAAACGATATATAAGTATTAATGGTATCATTAAAATATCAATATTATTTTGAGCAATCAGTAATACTCTAGGAGAAACATATTATTGGTGTATTATTCATGAATAAAAGGAAAAATATTAGATTTGTATATCTGGCATTAGCAGCATTATCTTATTATAGCTTGGATGCAGTAGGGCTGCCTTACAACGAACAGAATCCTTATCTAGACGAAGATCTAAGAAGAATGGGTGATATGTCTACATTTATTAGAGATAATATGCCTAGTAATAGTGGTTATGGATATACTGCAGATTATGGTATCTCGGTAGTACCAAGATATATTAATGATCATACAGAGTTTTTTTTATCTAGAGCGAGAGATTATCTAAGAAATAATTTCGGTGCAAATTACACGAGCTCTGAAATTCTGCAGATAATGGTAGAGGAATCATGGATAGATGGATATCCAGAAGGTTATGGTCCTGATATGGAAGTTGGTAGTGAGCCTCACAATCTAGACCAAGTAAATCTTTATGATGATCCAGTGTGGATGTATAATCGTGTCAGTTTACCGCGATTTGCTTCAGAAAATACAGGATTGCCTGTTGCGCAAAATAATGCTGTAGTGATACCAGAAAATATAAGATTGCCTGTTCTGCAAAATAATACTGTAGTGAGCAATGCTTTAGAATCCGGGACTAGACAAGAGGGATTCACGGAGTCTGAAAATAGCGCAGATACCAATGAGAATGAGAATTTCAACAGCTCTATTAATGATGCCTATATCCAAAATATCTTGGAATTCTTCCCTCGCCAGGAAGATTTAGACGAGCTTGCAAGAAACATAAGTGTGCGTATAAGTGGAGGCACCGCACCTCCTGAGCTATACGAAAATCCTCCTTCTAGTATAAGTGGAGGCACCGCACCTCCTGAGCTATACGAAAATCCTCCTTCTAAAGTAAAAATATTACAAGATGAAATTCAAAAAGAAAATACCCTAAGCCCTAAAATCTCAAAAGGTTCTGTGTCCTTAGCAAGACACGTAGTTGCTCAAAGACTAAGTAGCAATATTAGTGCTGGCTTTCAAGAAGAAGCCGAGTTGGTCGGGATTTCATCTGGAGATTCAGATTCAAGAATGGCATTATGGACTAAAGTTTTACTAGGGAGCATGGAGCAAGAACGTGCAAATTTTTCAAACCCTTATGTTGGACGTTTATACGGCTCCATGGTAGGACTAGAATTCAAAATTGGAGATTCAAGTAACCTGGGATTTGGAGTAGGAGTAGTTGCAAGTAACGTTAAAAAGAAGGGTGAGATAGGTACTACCGGTAAAGTGACTACAAAAGCAAAGACGGCCCTCTTTAGTGTTTATGGACAAACTACTATGAATGATAATTTTATAATCAATGGCTCTGGTACCTCTGCTCTCTCAAAAGTACGCACTAGTAGATATATTACAGCAGATAATATAAACTACATAGGAAATCAGAGGCATTATGATTATGGAATGAATGTAGAGGCCTCCTTAGGATACAAATATAATCTTACTTCTAAAGTAGCGATTATACCAACTATTGGTACCAAATATCAGTATAGCCACTCCCCTCAAAGAACAGAAGAAGGAGATGGAGCGCTTCATGCCGTGATATCTAAAAGCTCAGATTCAGAATTATCAGGAATAGTGAGTGTAGTAGTATTAGGCAAAACTGCAGAATGGAAGAGTGTAAAGCTGACTCCGCATATTACTTTGGCAGCTGAAAGGAGATTATATCAAAATCACCACCTATCTCAAACTAGTCATTACAATAGCTATTCTGGGTATTATATAGATGGTAGTTCGGATATCAGGCCAATCAAGGCAACTAAAGCTCATAAGCATCCAAATAATGAATATAATGCAGAAATCGGCATCAAGGCAAATTATTTAAATTTAGATTGTTCGCTTGAATATAGTATTCATCTATACGAAAAATATCAAGCTCACACAGGGTCTATTGCTCTAAAGCTACATCTTTAATGTAGCTGTTTTAGTACACTTATACCAAGAGTCTGTATCAAAAGCCTAGATTATTGTGACCTAGAATAAGGTACCTATATTGCAATTTACAATTAGATTGACCGATAAGAAGACAGAAACTCTAGTATCTTAGCAGTAAATTCTTCCTTTGGCACTAAAGTACTTCCTCCGCTTTGAGCGAGTTCTTTACTTCCTCCGCCACCAGAAGATCCTAGCAAATTAGAGGAGTATTTTACTATATCAGCTGCAGAGACTATCTCTCTTGCTGTAGTGCCGCAAGAGCTTACGATAGATACTTTATCTCCTTGGCATGCAAGGAATATAAAAATCAAATTTGGTATTTGGGAGGCAATCTTAGATGCAACTAGGCGCTGAGTTTTTATATCTACCATATCTGATACTTTAGTATACAACAAAAAAGGGTCTACGCTAATAGCGTTATTTTCTACTTCTTCTTTGGACACAGTAAATTCTTTCTCTTTTGCTTGTATCAACATATTCTCTAGATTTTTCTTCGTCTCAATTATATCTGATACTTTGGCAACAATATCTGACTTTGCGACTTTCAGAGTTGTTGCTATATCATCCATTTTGGCTTGTAGGTTATTGAGCATATATAGTGCATCTATGCCGCAAATAGCCTCAATCCTTCTGACGCCTGAACTAATAGCTGCTTCAGATGTAATCTTAAATAAACCAATATCTCCGAGTCTTGCTACATGAGTACCTCCGCATAATTCCACGGAAAATACATCCTCTGAAGAGCCCGATGACATATATACTACTCGCACCTCATTATCATATTTTTCTCCAAATAATGCCATGGCTCCGCTATTGACTGCATCTTCGGTATTCATTAACTTAGTATGAACTTCGCCATTTGCTAATATCATGTCATTGACTCGTTTTTCTATTGCAAATAGTTCGTCTTTGGTAATTGGCCTGATATGACTAATATCAAACCTTAGCTTATCATATGCCACAAGAGAGCCTTTTTGCGTTATGTGATCTCCGAGGATCTCTCTAAGTGCTTTGTGTAGCAAATGAGTAGCCGAGTGATATCTTCTTAATTTTGCTCTATGTACTACATCAATAGACATAGCGATATTTTGACCTACTGATATTCTTCCATACTCTATCTTACAAACATGCCCGATAATAGAGCCTAGATATTTTTTTGTATCAGTAACTTTTATTTTTACTCCTTCTGCTGTGATAATACCTATATCTCCAAGTTGTCCGCCGCTTTCTCCGTAAAAAGGCGTTTGGTTTGCAATTATAATAATTTCCTCAGATCCTTCTGCTTCTGATAATTCTAAGCCGTTTTTTACTATAGTATGTATAATAGCTTCTGATGAAGTATGTATGTATCCCAAAAATTCGGTTGTGCCATATTTATCCTTAATATTAAACCACATATCTTCGAACTTCATCTCTCCAGATCCACTCCATGCGCTCCGAGCTCTATCTTTTTGCTCTTGCATCAAAGATGCAAAAGATGCTGTGTCTACAGAGATTTTTCGCTCTTTTAATATATCCTGGGTCAAATCCAAAGGAAATCCGTAAGTATCGTAAAGCTTAAATGCTGCACTTCCAGATAAAATACCTCCATCTTTTAGAGCAGCAGTCTCCTCTTCGAGTAATTTGAATCCTCTATCCAAGGCTCCTATGAATTTTTCTTCCTCAGACTTTAATACTTCTTTTACAAAAATCTCAGATCTTTTGAGTTCTGGATATGCATCTCCCATCAAATCCACAAGTTTAGGAAGCATATTGTATAAAACCGGCTCTTTGATTCCTAGAGATCTTATGTGACGCATAGCTCTCCTCATAATCCGGCGCAATACATACCCCCTGCCCTCATTCGATGGCATAACACCATCTGCAATAAGAAAAGATGAAGACCTAAGATGATCTGCAATAATTCTATGAGAAAATGCCTGCTGTCCAATTGCTTTGGTACGAGTGAGGTCTTCTGACTCTGCAATTATTTCCTTGAAAATGTCAATATCATAATTATCGTGTACATTTTGCAATACAGCGCATACTCTTTCAAGCCCCATACCTGTATCAATAGATCGATGGGGCAAGTCTATCCTTGTATTTTCATCTCTTTGTTCATATTGCATGAAAACCATATTCCAAATTTCAATAAATCTATCTCCGTCTTCCTCTGGTGTACCTGGTAGTCCTCCGGGTATATGAGATCCGTGATCATAAAAAATTTCAGAGCAAGGTCCGCAGGGCCCTCTTTCTCCCATAGACCAAAAATTATCATTAGTAGTAATTTTGATAATGCGATCACTGCTCAAATTTGCAATTTTTTTCCAAAGAAGCTCCGCTTCCTCGTCTGTATGATATATCGTGACATATAGTCTATCTTTGGGTATTAGAAATTCTTCAGTGAGTAGCCTCCAGGCATAGTCTATTGCGTGTTCTTTAAAATAATCGCCAAATGAAAAATTACCTAACATTTCAAAGAAAGTGTGGTGCCTTGCTGTGTATCCAACATTCTCAAGATCATTATGCTTGCCGCCGGCTCTTACAGCTTTCTGGCAAGAAGTTGCGCGTTTATATTCAGAAGATTCAATCCCAGTAAATATATTTTTGAATTGCACCATTCCCGAATTAACAAACATCATGGTAGGGTCGTTATGCGGTATTAACGAACTCGAGGGTACTATAGTGTGATCATTTTTTTTAAAAAAATCTAAAAAAGTAGATCTTACGATTTTTGCAGTAATAGACATAGTAAATACTAGGGGGAGATTTTTTTAATTAAAATATATAATATTCATCCCAAATACAACTATAATTAAAATCAAGACTCATACTGAATCTGTAATACAAAACTGTGTGTGTTAATAAATATTCCCTATGTCTGAATCTTCATAATATATACGAAATATCAATTCAAATATACTTAGAGCTAAAAAATGACACTTATAAAAACTTCGATGGCAAAAATCAAAAAAACTTAGACAAAAGATGAAAAAATTATATTTTCAAAAGCTAGTACTGAGATATATTTTACTGGAGCCCGCAAGATTTATACCATAACCTAAGATTCTACCTGCAGTAAATACATTGCTATAGGATAATGCATCAACTTGTACCTATTATATCGCAAGAAAAATAGATCGAAGTTGAAGAAAGTGTAGACACTGATCTTGCAATCATCTAAAGCAAGAAAACTCGCGGGTTGCAAATTTTGTACAAGAATAAGATATGATGAACAACCAATTGAATGAGCGCAGAAATTTTAAACCTCCAGTTGAGTTCTTCTGCTAGTATGAAGGATGCATACGCTAATAAATAATAATAGAATATAATAATTGTTCGCAAAAATATGAATTTCTTTATAGAGACAATGAATGCGATCTATAGAACAATCAAGAATAAAAAGTTGGTTTTTCATATATACGATCATGGTCTTACAATTGCGTATTACAAAAAAAATAATTTTATAGATAGTTATTATTGCAAAACTGAGGATATTAAATCTGATGCATCTCTTCATAAATATCTAACACAAAGAAAGGATGCAAATGCTAAATTTATCGTTAATTCAAAAAATGTATCTGTAGAAAAATTATCAATACCAGCTCTTAATAGCTTTACTAGCGTAAATCCTATAGAGCATTATTGTCTTACTAGGCTTAATCAGGGGGAATTATATACATATAAAGTACATACTATCAACAAAGATGGGTCTGAAGTATGGAAAGGAGTAGTTTATTCTATGCCTTCGCATGAAAATACTAATGAGTGTTTTTCATTATTATATCAACATCAGATGAGTTTTTTTGGAGTGTATTTTCATAGCGCAGTAGCCGATCAAATTGCTCGTGAGATTGCCGGTGACAATAAATTAGATCTTGAGAATTATATATATTCTTTGACAACAATTTTAGATGAAAAAGAAATTAATATACAATTTTTTCATGGGAGTAATATATTAGAATCTACGATTCTAGAATATCCCTCAACTGAATCTGATCAATATGTACTTGGAGTGATTGAACAAAATCTATCTGATATTTGGATTAAATTAACAAGCTATCGAGAAAGTAATAATTTATCAAAAGTGAATATTTTTATAGTGAATAATAATCTAAGGAATATGCTAACAAAATCACAGAATAACTCAGATCTGTATATTTTTCCAAAAGCTCTGCAGGACGAGCTTCCTCTGCATATCTATATGAAGTATTTTCTTGCGACAAAGCAACTATGTGCCACAAGCCCTGAAATTACAAAATACAAAAGATATAGACAATTCAATAGTATATTATTTCCACCACTTTATATCTCTCTGAGCGCAATTGTCATTTATGTTTTATATATTAATTTACTTGCATATAATCACAACAAGGTCACTTCTAATTTATACAAAGATTATACAAAAATAATGGATAATATCAGAGTCTCTGGTAAGGATTTTCCAGAAATTAGTAATATTATACAACTTGCTGATCTTTATAATACAGAGAAGAAAATCTCTGTAAAAACCCCTTATCCATTTAATTTTCTAGAAGAATTTTATAATAAACTGAATAAGCACTTTAAAATCCAGAGGATATTTTGGCAAAATAGATCCTATATTAAAATGGCAAATTTACTTGAAGTAGATGTTCACTTGAACAAAAAAAATGCTGAGGATCAAATATCTCGGATGGAAGAATTCATAGAAGACTTCAAAAAAGCGAATAATAATATAGCGATTCACCTGAGCAGAATAGGTATTGATACTGGCAACTTAGAAAGTAGCGATGCTCTTGGATTAAGAATTTTGGTCACTATAGAGGAGTAAAAAAATGCACTACATGATACTCAGAATCAAAAATATAATTTTTTTTAAAATTGTTTGTATTACTTTGAGCGTGATAATAATGAGCTATATTGTTAAAATAGCAGTAGATGATCTATCTAGAGCAAAATACAAGCAAATCAAGGCAACTCAACTGGTAGATAAATCAAATGCAAGGCTCATTGCGATTAATGATAGAAGTGGTAGAATGGATTATGTAGTCCAAATGTATATGGGACTTAAAATACCAGGAGACCAAAATGTTAGAGATTGTTTTGATAAAGCAACATATAAACAAAAAATTCAAGTTTTAAGCAAAGAATATGAGACAATTGGAGAGGCAGATATAAGATCGTCCCAATCATTTGTAATGCGCCAAGAAAAGAGTAATAACCTTTATTTGACTACTAAGCGCATTCTACTTGACGCAAGGCTAGAATCTTTAGAGAATTCAATTTTGCTTGCAAAAAATGCCTTTGATCAGCTGCCAAGATATAACTTACTAAGGTCGTGCGAAATAAAATTAATCAATACTATAACACCAAGTGTTTCAATAGGTAAGATAGATTCTAACATTATGAATTTAGTAAGATTATCAATGAATATGGAAGTAAAGGAGTTACATCTCAATGAATAATAATACAGATACTCAATACTCACCTTTCCAAAAGGCAAAAATAGACTTCTTTTATAAAGGTCTTACGCAGCAACTGCATGACTCGATTGATCCAGAGCTCATATCTCCCCTATCTAACATGCTAGCATTTCATTTTGCAAACATCGATGACCTAGAATTAAATCAAGTATTATATGATATTATTGCTAGGATTAAAAAATATCTCGGAATGAGAATTATTGCTGTATACGATTTTAGCGTAGTACTAACCTTATTTTCAATTAGTATCACAAAAGATGATGTATTGCATGAGGATATGTCCGAAAATCTCCAAGAAATATACACAAAAGATGAAATTCTATCTGAGTTAATTGCAGATTTCCAAGAGGGCGATATTCTAGAAATCTATAAAAAATTTATCAATATAGTGTTACAAGAAGAAGATGCTGCTTGCTTGCTTAACTATATACACGCAAATAAAACATTGAGTCAAAATATGTATACACAGCTTGAGGCATCACCGAAATATAAAGATAAAACCCTATTGCATAATGATATGATACGCATCATAAGGCATAGCGCAGAAATGCAAGCTTCGCATCAAGAATTCCGAAATATTCTAAATATGACATGCGCTATTGTGATTGCAGCCACTTCATCCTATCTATGCATATCCCAATTTGGATTGATTGCGCCCTTTTTTATTATGCCTATGACATTATATGGTATTAAATTAATTATTAATCCAGTTGATCGCTTTATCGAAAAATCTATTAACTTGATTTCGGCTTTAGGTGATAGCAAGAAAAATATTGCATCAAAAACAATAGACTGCGCACTGGAATACCATGAAGCAATAGATCGTAGTAAACTTATTGTTACACAAGATATAAGAGCGCAAATCAATAAAATCATGCCAGGGGTGGCAAGATATATAAATCAAGATGGAAGTCGAAAGCAAACTTCGGCAGAAGCAGAAAAAAAAGCGCAGATGATGAGGAATAGAATTACTAACAAACAATAATTAAGAGATTAGTGCATAAATGTATAATGATAATGACTATTGAAATAAAAAACACACATCTTAATTTTTTTATAAAAACATGTCTATATTTATTGCTAAAAGTTAAAGCTCATATTATCCTAAAGACTGGAAATTTAATTTAGTCAGGTAGACGAATAATTAATCGATAATTAGGAGAATAATTATGCCAGGCAATATCCCAACCTCTTATACTAGACTTATCTCTAGTCTTGGAGATAGTATAAAACAAATTGCAAAAAGATCCGATTCTTTCTCAACAGGCTTAAAAAACCCAGAAATGAAAGATGATATAGCAGGAGCCCTGCTTGCACAATCACTAAAAACAAACAAAGACTTTATTGGCGCTGCTACAAGTAACGCAAACAACTTAGATGCGATGCTTAGAACTCACCAACAGCTGATAGATACTTATCTTGATACTGTAAGCCAGATGAGTGTTATTGCTCTTTCTATGAAAAGTCCCCAATCAGATACTGTAAGAGCTGCTGCTGAAATTACATTCAACGAACTAAAATCTACCGCTACTGATATTGCTGAAAATGCTGGCTTTGCTGGAATTTCCCTTATGAATGGTAAATTTAACTCCGCGAATCAATTTCAAGCAAGTAATGATGTATATAATGCAAAACCTGTAGCATCTGCTGCTCTTACTACAATAACTAATAACGTAACCAATAGAACTGGTACTTTAACAGTTGCAGCTCAGCCAACTCAAGGTGATACAATTACTTTTGGTACTGGTGGTAATACAGTAACATTTACATTTGTTGATGCAAACCCAGACGCCTCTCAAAATCAAATCGCAAAAGGAGCTGATTTAGCTGGTACTGCATTAAAAATGCTCAAAGCATTCCAGGCTTCTGAAGCAGATGAAATGAAAAAATACTCATTCTCAGTAAATACAGCTACTGCATTAATGACAATCACTCAAAATGCTGGATCGCGCGATGCTTTAACTGCCTCTAATTTTGCATCATCATCAACTGGTGCTAGGATCACTCAAGCATTTGCAGCCGGCGCCGGTACTGCATTTGATCTAAGTGCATATACGGGTCAGGAATTACTAGGGCAAGTAGGAGATTTTACTCTTATAAGCTCAACAACTGGAGTAGGCAATGTTGCAACTATTACTCCTTATGTGAATGCATCAGGACTTACTACGCTTCCTACCATACCGGCTGCGCATGCTGCTGATGTATTAGCGAAATTTACATTTACTATAGGCGCAGAATCATATAACGGATACTTAATGGATCAAAATGCTGGAAATACAGCTGATGTCGAAAACCGTATTTACTGCCTCAAATCATCAGATGATGTATCGGGAAATAACCTAACGGGTAAGGTATTCTCAATAGGTTTACAAGCTAGTGCTGATATTTCAGATGCTGCTAATACATCTACATTAATGGCCGCTTTGAATGTTGATGCCGCGCTTACTTCATTTCAGCAAACTAGAGCTATGACTGTCAATACATCAAGCTTAGAAAATGAATATCAGGGTATGTCTGCAGTGTATACTGGTACAAGCTTTACAGGCTTATCGGTGGATAATGTCACATGCACAAGCACGACTCTTACTGTAAATCTTCTTGATGCAACTAGTGCTTCAGAAGCATATACATATGCAATCCCAGCAAATCCAACAATAGCTGCTGGTACAAAAGTAACACTAACTGGTACAAGCGGTGCTACTATTGATCTTACATTACCAAGTGTACTTGATTTTACAACAGATGAAAGTAGAGGGCTTATTGCTTCATCATTAGCTTCTGCTCTTGGTGCAAGTGGAAATAGTACATTTACTATTGGTACTTCAAGTAATCAAAAGCTTACTGTAGATTTTGTTGATTTAAGATTTAGCGTGTTAACAGGCAACGTAGATCTGAAGATTGATAATCAAGCAAATGCTGATACAGCGTCACAAGAAATAGAAAATGTGATTAATGCAATTAATACTGCAAAAGCTAAATCAGCGAGTTCGAGCGTCAGGCTAGATGTAGTAAGGGCAGTGATGCAAACTACTGTATTCAATCTAAGTGCTGCGATTGAAGCATTAACAAGTGTAGAGGTTGTAGAAAACTACACCAAACAATCACTTGAAGTAGCAAGAGTAAATTCGCAGATTGCTGCGCTTAGATCTGCTCAGTCTGCTGATGCATCAGTTAACTCAGTTCTTAATGGTTAAACTGAATACATATTCAAAGGGTCCCTTTATCAAGAGGCCCTTTGAACTCTCGTAATACCGCTTACCAATCACATTCTTCTAAAAAATCTAATTCTAATCTCTAAAAATTAACGCAGCTTTATCTAGAGCTTTTATCTGGTCTCTGATTCTTGCCGCTTCTTCAAAATCAAGATTAACAGCAGCTATTTTCATTTCCTTCTCTAGAGTGAGTTTATATTTAGCAATTTTAGCACTATCCTTTCCAATCAAAGATGTATCTATCTTATTATCCAGAGCATCGCATACTTCTTCTAATGCCACAAGGGTAGAGATTCTCTTATTGACGGTCTGTGGAGTAATATTATGTATCTTATTATATTCTTCTTGCAATTCTCGCCTACGAGATGTTTCACTTAATGCTTTTTGCATAGATTTAGTTATATTATCCCCATATAATATCACTCTCCCTTGGCTATTTCTAGCAGCTCTACCAATTGTCTGTATTAAGGCTACTTCTGAGCGCAAAAACCCCTCTTTATCGGCATCTAATATCGCAACGAGGCTACATTCTGGAATATCAAGTCCCTCTCTTAATAAGTTAATACCTACTAATACATCGATTTTGCCGCTCCTTAGATCATTAATAATTTGTATTCTATCTAAAGTATGAACTTCTGAGTGAAGGTAAGAAACTTTATGTCCGGCATCAAGTAAATATTCAGTAAGGTTTTCGGCCATTTTTTTGGTTAAAGTAGTGACCAGCACTCTAAAACCAGAAGCAACATTTTTTCTAATCTCCTCCATTAAATCATCTACTTGATTTTGCGCAGGTCTTACTTCGCAGATAGGGTCTAGTAGACCAGTTGGTCTTATAATCATCTCTACTATTTCACCTGCTGTTTTTTCTAATTCGTGCTTTGAGGGCGTAGCAGAAACATATATGGTCTGAGGTCTATATTCTTCCCATTCTTCAAATTTTAAGGGTCTATTGTCCAGCGCAGAAGGTAATCTAAAACCATGCTCTACTAATACAGATTTACGCGCCCTATCTCCGTTATACATAGCCCCAATCTGAGGTACGGTAACGTGGCTCTCATCAATAAATAAAATTGAATCTTTAGGTAAATATTCAAACAAAGTTGGTGGTGGCACCCCCTCCCCCCTGCCAGTAAAATATCTAGAATAATTTTCTATACCCTTGCATGAGCCAGTCTCAAGGAGCATTTCTAAGTCAAATTGAGTACGTTGATTAATGCGCTGATATTCTAGATGTTTTTCATAAGATTTAAAGAAGCTCAGCCTGCTTTGTAGTTCATCCTCTATTTCTTTTGATGCTTTATGAATTAAATCTTTTGGAGTGACAAAATGAGATTTTGCATAAATGACGGC
>CAYGNF010000013.1:18601-28554 GCA_964351245.1 uncultured Rickettsiaceae bacterium
CCCACTGCCTATACGCCGCCCCGATCAAGGATTGCATGCGGTTGTCCCGTGCAGCAGTCATATTCGCTGCTAGTTTCAAGTAAATCTCCAAAGAAGCTTAATCTCCATGCTTTTTCGGCATAGTGAGATGGGAACACATCTATATTATCACCGTTGACCCTGAAAGTGCCTCTGGTGAAATTTATATCATTTCTTTCATATTGAAGCTCAATAAGTTTATTAATCACATAATTTCTATTATATTTTTCCCCTTTTTTTAGCGTAAGAACCATTTGGTAATATAATTCAGGTGAGCCAAGGCCATATATGCAAGAAACCGAAGAAACTACGATAACATCCCTACGCTCTAATAATGAACGAGTTGCAGAATGTCTCATTAAATCTATCTGATCATTTATAGAAGAATCTTTTTCTATAAAAGTATCCGTTCGTGGCATGTAAGCTTCTGGTTGATAATAATCGTAATATGATACAAAATACTCAACTGCATTTTCTGGAAAAAGCTCTTTCATTTCAGCATGAATTTGCGCTGCAAGAGTTTTATTATGCGCCATAATCAAAGCCGGACGATTTGTTTGTGCAATGATATTTGCCATTGTGAATGTTTTACCAGATCCAGTAATACCTAGCATTACTTGATCTTGCGCCCCTTCTGCAAGGCGGGCACATATTTGCTCTATAGCATGAGGCTGATCTCCAGCTGGCCTGAACTTTGAAACTAAGTTAAATCCTTGCAAAATATTGCTCCATATATTATTAATGTTGAATTATTGCGTTACTGATATAGTATAACGCTTACGTAATGAAGATTCGGTAGCTTGAGCCTGAGCCCATAGGGCAAAGCTTGCATAAATCCATTACAAAACCTACAAATCTTCATTTTTAGAGGTATAATCTACCACTTTTAAATAAAATAGGAACTCATTATATGAAAGAAATTAAAATTTATACAACAAATTACTGCCCATACTGTGTTAAAGCAAAATCATTGCTCAAATCAAAAAACTTGTCATTTCAAGAGATAGATATTAGTGATAATCAAGAAGAAAGAATTGCTTTAGTTGAAAAATCCGGCGGGCGTAAAACAGTGCCACAAATTTTCATAGGTGAAGCCCATATAGGAGGATATGATGATCTTGCGGCCCTTGATCAGGCAGGAAAATTAGAATCATTTTTATAAGTAGATAATCAGTGCCTATGCTCAGTTTTCAAGAAATAATATTTAAGCTTCAAGAATATTGGAGTAACAAGGGCTGTATTATATTGCAGCCTTATGATGCAGCAATGGGTGCAGGAACATTTCATCCAGCTACTGTCTTAAAAACCTTCGGAACAAAGCCATGGAATGTGTGTTATGTACAGCCCTCAAGAAGACCAGGGGATGGTAGGTACGGAGATCACCCAAATAGAATGCAGCATTATTATCAGATGCAGGTAATATTGAAGCCCTCTCCTGATAACATGCAAGAGCTTTATCTTCAGAGTCTAGCAATACTTGGGATAGATGCTAAAAAACTGGATGTGAGATTTGTAGAAGATGATTGGGCATCACCAACCATTGGAGCCTCTGGTCTTGGGTGGGAAGTGTGGATTAATGGCATGGAAGTATCTCAATATACCTATATGCAGCAAATAAGTGGTATAGAATGTAGGCCAGTACCAGGTGAGTTAACGTACGGACTCGAGAGACTTGCTATGTATATACAAGGAGTTGGTGATTACAAAAAGCTCATGTGGAATAACGCTATGACTTATGGCGAAGTATCTCTGGAAGAAGAGCGGCAATTTTGTGAGTATAATTTTAAATATGCAGATACTGATATTTTATTTAAGCAGTTCCAGGATTTTGAAAATCAATGTATAGAGCTAGCAAAGCAAAATCTTCCATTTCCTGCTTATGATTTTTGTATCAAAGCAAGTCATAGTTTTAATTTACTAAATTCAAGAGGGGTGATCAGTACAATAGAAAGGGAAGCTTATATTGGCAGAATAAGGCAGCTTGCGAAAATTTGCTGCTTGAAGTGGATAGAGATTGAGAGCGCTGCATTATGAAAGACTTAATAATAGAATTATATAGCGAAGAAATACCAGCAAAAATGCAGAAAAATGCAGAAAGTGGTTTTGCGAAAATTTTTAGTAATTTCTTTTCAGAATATAAGATTGAGTTTAGTGATCTTGTGTGCTTTGCTGGCCCTTGCAGAATAGTCATTAGCGCAAAAATTGCCGAGATCGTACCTCCCACTCACTCAGAAATCAAAGGTCCTAAAGTCGGTACTGAATCAAGGGCGCTAGAGGGATTTTGTAAAAAAAATAATTGCGCGTCTTCTGATCTTACGATCAAGAAAATGAATGACCATGAGTTTTATTTTTTGTGCAAGATGGAGGATGAGAAAAGATCTATAGAAATTATCAGAGAGCATTTTGCATCTATAGCACAAAGCTATGTATGGCCAAAATCTATGGTTTGGGGACCGTATTCTTTATACTGGGTCCGGCCTTTAAAAAGTATTTTATGCTTATATGGCAATGAGGTTGTAAAGCTACAAATCGGTCATATTCATTCAAGTAATCAAACATTCGGACATAAATTTATGAGCAAAGACTCTATTATCGTCCAAAATAGTAATGAGTATTTCGCAGCTCTAGAAAAATCTGATGTAGTCATAGATAGAAATATACGTAAAGCAACAATACTAGATTCTTTGGAAACAATATGCGCTGGATTAAATATTACCTTAAATTTTGACGAAGACTTGCTTGAAGAAGTTGCGGGTCTGTGTGAATATCCAGTAGTTCTTTGTAGCGCAATTGAAACAAAATTCATGACATTGCCAGAAGAAGTATTGGTGACTGCTTTAAAGACTCATCAAAAATATTTTACAGCAAAAGATGTGGATAATAATCTTGCGCCTTACTTTCTTTTTGCTTGTAACTTAAAGCTTGAAAATTATGATGCAATAATATCTGGTAATGTAAGGGTGCTGAACGCAAGACTTAGTGATGCATTATATTTCTATCAAAATGATTTATCTACTCCTATTGAATATAAAACATCAAAACTGAGTAATATTATATATCACAAAAACCTCGGAACAATGAGGGATAAAGCACTGAGAATAGAGGCTATTACTAAAGAATTAAACCCAGAATATGCAGTTGCAGCACAACTTGCAAAATGTGATCTTGTATCAGAAATGGTGGGTGAATTTCCTGAGCTACAAGGCATTATGGGTGGATATTATGCAAAAATATTAGGTTATAGTAATGAAATATGCGATGCTATAAAAAATCATTATTTACCCCATGGACTGCATGATACTCTACCAACTGAAGGTGCTGCTATATTAGCAATTGCCGATAAAATAGATAATCTTGTGAGTCTTTATGTAGCAGGAGAAAGAGCTACTGGAACTCGTGACCCTTACGCACTCAGAAGACACGCCCTTGGACTTATAAGAATAATATACCATAATAATATTGAGCTAGATTTGGTAAAGCTTATCAAATTCTCTGGGGCTCTATACGGCATTAATGCCAAAGAAAGTGATATAGATGAGATCATTGATTTCGTACAAGAAAGAATGAAGTATTATTTTAAAAACACGCTTCCTATAGAGATCTTGAATGCATCAATAAACCTCAGAGCTCGAGCAAGTATTACTACAATTATGCATATTGCCGGCGCGTTACACAGAATACTACCTACCGAGTCCGGGCAAACTATTATATCATTATATAAGAGGGCAAAAAATATATCAGCCTCTGCAATTATAGATCATGATGTTAGTTTAGATAGATGGAATGAATCTGAGATTAAATTCTTAGATTGTATCAATAGAGCAACCAAAGAAATGAATATACAGACTAAAAAACACGATTATGATGCTTGTCTTAAAGTTCTGCTAAGTCTGAAGGATCCATTGGCCGAATTTTTTGCAGATAATCTTATCAATACTGAAGACGCCGAAGTCTCTAATAGAAGGAAATCTCTACTCCTCAGAGCATCTTTATTATTCGATCAGATAGCAAATTTTAATTTATTATGAGTGTATATTTGTGTTTCTTGTTATAGCTTCAGAAAGCCCTAATGCGCAAAATATACTAAAAGAAGTTTTGGCATATTGCACAACTCAAAATATTAATACAACTATTGATCAAAGCGCTCTAGGGCTAGAAGGTATTATTGTCGTTGGAGGAGATGGTTATATGCTTAGGAGCTTGCATAGTCTACATCACTTAAAAATACCATTTTTTGGCATTAATGCAGGCAAAGTTGGTTTTTTAATGAATGAAAAAACCGCATTTTCTTTGATCAAAGATTTCAGTAATCTACCTAAAGTGAAATTATATCCACTAGAGATGAAAGCAATGAATTCCAAGGGGAGGCAATTTATTCAACTCGCATTTAATGATATCGCAGTCTCTAGATCCACAAGCCAAGCTGCAAAATTATCTATCGAGATAAATAAAAAATTACAAATGGAAGAATTAATTGCAGATGGATTAATAGTATCCACACCCGGAGGTAGTAGCGCATATAATTTATCTGCTGGAGGTAGAGTAGTACCAATAGAATCAAAGTTAATATGCTTAACTCCGATTTGCACATTTAGACCCAGAAGATGGCAAGGAGCGATTATACCAGATACATGTGTTATAAACATCCACTCTCTTGAAAATAATAAAAGACCAGTAGGTGTTGTGGCTGATTTTTGGGAAGTGCATGATATTGTATCTGTCG
Source organism: uncultured Rickettsiaceae bacterium (assembly GCA_964351245.1). Taxonomy (GTDB): domain Bacteria; phylum Pseudomonadota; class Alphaproteobacteria; order Rickettsiales; family Rickettsiaceae; genus JANRKH01. The sequence goes on from CAYGNF010000013.1 coordinate 23,343, forward strand.
AAATTAGGCAAAATGCAGAAATAGAAGTAGAGGTAATTTTCTCATCTCCTGAGTATATGGATGAAAAAATGATAAAAGAGCAATTTATAATTTAGCAATGAAAGAAGATACATATTCCACAAAATCCGTTATCAAGAGACTAGTAGTTGATCATGTAAAGCCCTATAGATATAAGATTTACGTTGCAGTATTTTTTATGTCTATCGTGGCTGTGTGTTCGGCTGCGATAGTAAATTACGTACAGCCCGCAATAGATCAGGTATTTATAAAGCAGGATCAGAGAATGCTATACATATTACCTATGTGGATTCTAGCATTATCAGTAGTAAAAGGTATTGCCGAGTTTGCGCAAAATTATATAGTCAAATCAGTAGGACAAAGAGTTTTGAGTGATTTACAAATTACCTTATACGAACATTTACTGAAGGCAGATATTGCATTCATAGCCCACCACTCCTCTGCAAGGCTTATCTCGAGATTTACAAACGATATCTCTCTGATGCGCAGCGCAGTATCTAACATACTTGTTGGAGTAGCGAAACATTTTTTGACCGTGCTATTGCTCATATTGCTAATGTTTCATTTACAACCGATACTTGCCTTCATTATTTTTTTCGTGTTTCCTGTGGCAATTTACCCTATACAAAGAAATGGCAGAAAAATGAAGAATCTTTCGTATTCCGCCCAACAAGAATTAGGAAATTACACTGCAAGATTAGATGAGACATTCGAGTCAATTAAAGTTGTAAAATCATATAGGGCTGAAGAATTTGAATCCGAACGAGCTAAATCATTTATAGAAAATATTTATCGTCTATACATCAGAACAGCAAAATATGATGCTCTTACTTCTCCAATTATGGAGACCTTAAGTGGGGTTGCAATGGCAGTCATTATAATATATGGCGGATATATGGTTGCAAAAGATGAGGTAACAGTTGGTGCTATATTTGAATTTATTACGGCTTTTGTATCAGCTTACCGGCCTTATAAAAGCCTAGTATCTTTTAATGTGAATCTGCAGGAAGGTGTCGCTGCTGCTACAAGATTGTTCAAAGTTCTGGACTTAAAGCCCAAAATTGAGGACAGTAAAGTCGGGCAAAATGTGAACTTTCAAGATGCAGATATAGAATTCAAGGATGTGAGCTTAACATTTGGTTCTAAAAAAGTCTTAGATTCCTTGCAATTTTTTATCAAACGCAATACTACAGTAGCAATAGTGGGTAAGTCTGGAGAAGGTAAGACATCTATCGCAAATTTACTTTTAAGATTTTACGACCCAGATTCTGGCAATGTGACTATCAACGGAGTGAATATTTCTGATATCAAGCTATCATCACTAAGATCACAAATTTCTCTAGTGACACAAGATACAATGCTATTTGATGCAAGTATTGCAGAAAATATCGCATATAATAATGCAAATGCTACCAGAGAGCAGATAGTAAGTGCAGCAAAAACCGCAAGGGCTCATGACTTTATCATGAACTTAGAAGATGAATATGATACAATTATAGGGCATCAAGGTAACACTCTCTCTGGAGGTCAAAGGCAGAGACTTGCAATAGCGCGAGCTTTTCTAAAGGACTCCCCTATAATTATTTTAGATGAAGCAACTAGTAGCCTAGATTCTAAAACAGAGAAAGAGATAAAATCCTCAATATCAGATTTATGCAAAAATAGAACTACTATCATCATTACACATAGATTATCGACTATAGAACATGTAGACATGATAAATGTGGTGCGGGGGGGTCAGATAGTAGAATCTGGAACGCACAAAGATCTTATTGCAAAAAATGGAGAATATGCAAGTTTATATAGGTGCGATACTTGGTAGGCGCTAGGGAGCCTTAAGATTACCCGCAAGTTTTGCACAATGAGTCCAGCCACAATGAATCCAGCTAGTACGCCATCAACTGGCAACTGATCCTATTTTGGTGGGCCTTGCCACGCAGCTTATCATCAAAGGTCACACGGAAGTATCGCTGTAAATACTGCACCTTTTTTGCCGTTACTTTCTGCTTTTATAGTGCCTTGATGTACTTCTAGTATTCGTTTACAAATCGTAAGTCCTACTCCTCTACCTCCTGCTTGTGTCTTTGTTTTAGAGCTTACTGTAAATGGCTCAAATATTTCACTTAGTTCATTTTGAGGTATACCTATTCCTGTATCAGAGATCCCAAAATATATATTGTTTTTATTTTTTGCTAGGGTGATATGAATGTTACCTTCGCTACAATAGTTGATTGCATTGATGATTAGATTATCAATTAGCTGAGTAATGTATATTTTATCAACATTTGCTATTAGGTTTTCTGTAATCTCTAGAGTAAATTCTCTTTGTTCTTTAGCATTTGTATATAGATTTCTGCAAGTTTCTAATCTTTCTTCTACTAATATACTAAGATCAGTATTTTCTTTCTTAAGTTGATAATTAGGTTTGCTTAATCTAGATAAGGTTGCGATGTTATCGTCAAAAGTTTTAAGCTTATGGGAACTTTTGAATATTACCTCGGCGGCGCTAAGGCGCTGAGCATCATTTAGTTTATGATAAGAATCTACTAAAATTTCGGCCATACTCATTATACCAGTCATAGGAGCGTGATATTCGTGAGTGACGTTTCTGATAAATTCTCCTTTTAAAGCCAGTGCTTCTTGTACCTCTTTGTCCTTTGCGTCAATTCTACCTAGAAGATGTTCATTCTTTTCTTCGGTAATCTCCTGGTATCTTTGTTTAGGTTTTACAAATGCCATTAACACTCCACTAATTAATATTAGTAGATATGCCATTTCAAAATGAGCAGTAGCATATTGCTGTGATATATCATCTACTCCTACATAATATTTAAAGAACTGAGTTGTTAGAATAACTCCTAAAGTAATCATTGCTAAAGCCAGTTGCCATTTTGCCAGTATCGCAATAACAATTAGATTAATCATAAAGGCTGTTAATTGTAGATGAGCGAATTTATTAATAATAACTAGCATAAACCCTACACATACAAGTACATAGAATATTGCAAAATTCCACAAAATAGAAATCATTATATCTCCACTCTTCCAGCTAGGAAGCCACAGAGGATAGCTCATAAGTAATGTTGCTGTAAATAATACTGTAGGATACATAAAATCTATTATTGGAGCATATGTTGCTCGTATGTCTGTTGGGATTGTATGCATATTAGCAAATACTGCGATCATACAAAAAAAGCCAAGATAAGGATATATCGCATCTCCACTTGGACTATTACGACGTAAAAATACAGGAAAGCTAAAATTCTTAAATCCATTAATAAAATTGCGTATTTTAGCCTTACGCTCTCTTCTTGCTTCGCGTAAAGGACCGTAATCTTTAATTCCTACCCATCCTCCTGGTTGTTTTAATAAATAATGGCTCCCTAATAAGAATATTAAATTAGCAGCCATACCAGGCACCAGACCGTCTATACCCATATTCTGCTTCAAGAATATTTCCCAGCACGCAACTGCGATAAAGCCCCCTGCCATACCAATTAATACAGATTTGCCGCTACTTCTAAAGCCAAGTACCGACATAATAAAAGGTACCGTAACAATAGGCATATAAAAAGAAAAAGTTGCAATTACTAATTGGAGTAAGCTAGTACTATACAAACATAATATCATAGAAAAAACACCAATAAATAAAGATGCAATGCGGGAGAATGTTAATTCATTTTTTATTATATTAATTCCAAGAGGCTTGCAAAAATCATGCACTATTAAAACTGCAGTAGAATTTATATAAGAATCAGCAGTAGACATTACGGCCGCCATTATTCCTGCAAGTGTAAGACCCTTGAGCCCCACATAAGAATAATCAAGTATTAAATGCTTTACTACATTATTTGCAGGAATATTAGGATACATAGATAAAAGTAATATACTCATCCAATAAACCATTGCAATAAGGCATAAACATACAAACCCTGCTATAATAAAGGACTGCCTGATCTGTTTAGTATTTTTTGCCATTGCTATCCTTTGAAAAATCGCAGGATTAAAATCTGGAGTAGCAACACAAAGAAATAGAAACAAATAATAAAAAGATTTAGGTCTACTGAAATCAAACACTTCCTTATAGTCAAATATTTGATTACTAGATAAAGTATTAGTTACAAGATCAATACTACTGAGCGTACTTAGCACAAAAAGTGTTATTGTCGGGATTATAGTACCAAAAGTAAAAAACTGAATCACATCTGTAAAAGTTACAGATTTTATCCCCCCTAAGCAGGAATATAATGTAACAATCGTGCCTCCAACTATTACCCCATAAGCACTTGGTACCTCGAAGCAATATTCAAATAATCTTCCAGATATTTTTAGCTGCATGGCTATAATACCACTGACACCGATAAATCCAGCTATAGCAGTTATAATTCTTACGGGCTTTCCATATAATTCCCCCATGGCTTCAGCAATAGAGATTTTTCCTACAAATTCTGCAAGCCTTGGAGCAAAAAAGTACCCTATTAGGAGAAGGCATATAACATTCCCTAATCCAGTCCACATAAAATATAGACCGTTATTATAAGATTCCGACATAACAGTGAAAAAGATTCCCCCACTAATCCAAGTCGCAACTATAGTGGCCGTAATAGCAGCGGTAGAAAAATCTTTATTGCCTATAGCATATTCTTTAACATTCTTGATTCCTCTACTAGATGCAAGGCCAAATACAACATTAATAACTAAAAATCCAATAAAAATAGCTGCATCTAGCCCGCCTATATTCAAATCCGTATTCATATTGTATCTCTTTTTTACTTTCTTATTATTGTTTAATGATGTTTATCTTGAGTACTACATTCTTTAGTAATGCTTCTCTGATATTCGCCTGCATAAACTTTGTATCTAATCATTAAATAAGCAATTAAATTACTTACATTATCAACCTTAAGATGCTACAACATCCCGCACGATTTTAATATATTTCTACTTTTAAAACCAGAACTATTTTTTTATTTATATATATGATCAAAATTTAGAATATTTCATAAGGATATGGTGCAATTTAAGGTATTAGTTTTGCAATTGCTGCGATATATATCTACTTCCCGAAGAGAATGAAGATATGTTGATTTAATTGCGATTTATGATTTAAACAAATCTAGAGGAACTACTCCCTAGATGTTCCCGACTTCCGCATTTTTTAAAAGGTAAGGGCCGCTAAGCCAGTAGTGATAGG
>CAYGNF010000014.1:0-27784 GCA_964351245.1 uncultured Rickettsiaceae bacterium
CAACCTCCGGTTTTGGAGACCGGCGCTCTACCAATTGAGCTACACTCCTATCACATCTCAGTTTAAAAATCAAGCTTTATTTTTAAGCTCTAAAACATCGAGACAAAATTAATATATTTTTTCTAGATAATAATGATGCCAAGACTTCATGAGCTCTTTATCCTACTTCTGAATATCTGTCCATTTTTATTATCAAATATTCACTTACCAGTCAGTGATTTCTATTTATAGATACTTAATTTGTATCAATTAATGAGAAAATTTAACTAAGTATTTACATGAAAAAATATATTTATACTAATCACTATTTTCAAATAATCTAAATAAATTTGTCAGAACTAATATGCAGGCAAAAATTTAACATATACTTACCTAGCCCCCTTAAAAATTTATTTGTCTAATTTAATCTGGTACTTAGTATTACTCAGTATAAATGAGGATTAGGATTATAGAATGAGTATATTTAAAATCAAGAACAAAGCAAGGGCTAGAAAAAATAGTTTTCTATCAATAATATAAATCCGCCTCAAAAAATCCGATTAAACAACATAACAACTAGGGCAATGGAATTTTAGGTATATCATGAATGATTATATGCTAGCGCTTCTCTTTTGATGCTACCAAGTTAAAATAACAATTGGCTAAAGATTTAATAAAATTGTTTTCGAGTTGTAGAAAAATTAAATTGCCAGTCTTAATAATGCAAAATGCAATCGGGATACTGTACATCACATCTGCTGGATAATGCATAGCAAGAGCTACACGCGATATTACTGTTAAAATCACAATGACTACTCCTAAAATCTTTTGAAATATGCTTAAGAATCTCCAAACACTATAGCAGCATAATATGCTAATTGCGGTATGGCTACTAGGAAAGCTAGTATTGCAATTATGATGGGCTATATCTAGAATTGTAAAATATGCATCATGTGCTTCACGACAAAATGGACGAGGCATTTGAAAGCCGAATTTTAATATAGCATAACATGTACCAAGGGCTATATATATTATACCAATTCTCATCAAAAAACTAAAGTCGCAATAAAAAGCATCTTTGTTTATCTTGGAAATAGAGAATTTAACAAAATGTAAAATTATAGCAATAGCAAAATATACAGCAAAATTTTCAATAGCAAATAGGTCTGTAATTACCTTAAGAATTTTTTGTATAAATATGTTAGAGAATAATTTATTTATATAAAAAAATATAGCACTATTGTAACCATACGCATCATAAAAAATCTGCTTTATCACACTAACCTCTCTTAATATATTTCTTAATTTCAATAATAGTAAATTATATATTCAATAAACCCGGGGGGTTAAAAAAATAGCTTAAATCCTAGCATATAAACATTCCCCCCTCTATATAAAAATCTATTTTGATCATCTTGGGGCGGATCCCTGAATTTTTTTAACTTATATTGATATCGACTAGCTTCTACGTAAGCTAAAATCCCAGGCCTAAACTTATAATACGCAGATAAACTGCCTGTTTTCAGTAGGCCGTTAAATTTATCATTCAAAAAATATGTTAGACTAGCGCCAAATGGTCCTTGATCGTAGGCAGCGCCAGCAGTATAAAATTTATTTTTTATGTTAGGCACTTTGGATTCTAGAGAGGCAGATAAAAAGCTGCGCCCAGCATCAGCATAAGATGCTCCGAGTGAGTAATTACCGTAAGTATATATTAATCCAGCATTATATATATTATAGTCACTTAATTTATCATTTGCAGAAACTATGCCACCTAGTTCTGGCGTCACAAAAGCTCTGCCATACTCTACACCTACTCCGAATTTTATAGCAGCATCGTCATTGATATCAAGTATGTAATTTAAGCCCGAGCTAATAATATTTTTGAGTATAATATCGTAGTTTTTGCTATTGATGCCCACTCGGGAATTGCAATTCTCCATACTGCAAGCCCTTATATTTCCTAAGTTTACAGCATAGGGAGCAAAAGAAATGCCAAGTTGTAATCCTTTGATACTGGGTGTATAGTAAGTAATATTAGGGCTACGATTATTGCCATATAGACCTGAAGTTATAAGGGAATAATCCGATAGATTATTATAATAACGCTCAATTGCATTAGGCTCATTTGCGGTTTCTAAAATTAGCAAATACTTTAGATTATCAGATCTCATAGGCCCCGCAATATTATCAGCCGAGGTAGACATAGATGACATTGCAGTCTTATTAAATCCTCCTTCTAATCTACCCTCATTAAATTCGAGATACAAATGCGAGCCTGTACTAGAGATATTTTGATAAGGACTTACCGATATATCTATAATTGCGCCATACTCTAAACCTTGGTTATTAATATCAGAAAACTTTGTTTTGATATTTGCTTTGGAGTAAAACACTAGCTTATGATTTTTTTTGCTTACATCTCTAACGCAGCTATGTTTTGTAATGCTCTGATTGACTGCACCCTGAGATACAAAAGATCCATTTAAACTAATATCACCAGCAAAGCATGTATTATTTAGTAGGTCAGAGTTGATCAATAATAGTAACAATAAAAATAATTTTTCGCCAAGTCTAAAAATATAACACATTAATTTATAACTAATAAAATCAGCACTATTTATTACACTTTGATTAATGAGCATAGTATTTATTTGTTGATTGTATTTTTAGGACATTGCATATGATGAATATAGCAAGCGAATATGCAATACCAAACTCAAGATTATCAAAATATTTTAACAAATACCTAAAATAATCGCTTGGTACAAGGATATACAATTCAATCAAATTCAGTCGCAAGTTGAATATTGTTTTTATGATTAAAAACCATTTTTATTTGCTATAATATTACACGATCTAAAGATAAAGGTGGTAATTTATCTAACTCAAAGAAATCTACATCTTCAGTTTCTAATCCTGGCTGGCACTTACCAGAGATTCTTTCACATAAGAAAAATGCTTTATAAGTATGAGGAATTTGATAAGGATGACCACGTTTTAACTTATCAAGAAATGCTACAAGCTTTATTACCTTAGTTTTTATACCAGCTTCTTCCAATATTTCTTTAGAAACACATTCAGCTGGCGAAAAATTAACATCTGCCCACCCTCCGGGTAAACTCCACAATTTATCAGATTTCTCTTTGACTAGTAATAATTTATTTCCTTTAAATACTGCTCCTCTAACATCAATTTTAGGTGTTATATATCCTATTTCAGAACTAAAAAATTTTAATATATCTTCTTCATTATTTATATTCGATAAATTAGCTAACATCTCAGCTAAAATATTAATCATATTTCTATAGCGCTCAGCATCATACACATCTTTTGTATAATTTATACCATTTTGTGCTAAAGATTGAAGAGAATTAATATATTTTAGTATATGAAGCATTATTATTTTACAATTTAAGAGAATTATTTTTTAATTAATAAAATTAATTATAATTTTTCCAAAATATTTCATTCCAGAAACCATATTATTTATTATTTTTATACCTTCTTCTTTCGTTACTATTTGATAAATAATTTTTTTAGTGGCTTCCCTAAACATAGGAATTTTAAGCAATTGTAGAGCTTCTTTAAAATCTTCAGTTTTAGCACCTAAGGTTCCTACCAATAATATATTTTTATCCGATATATTAAGCGGTAATCTTAATTCTTCATTTCTAATTTTGTATAGGGAAGATTCACCTTTTGATACTGCCCCAAAAAGTAAAAAATTGCAAGATTCTTCTGCATATATTAGTAAATTTTTTATATCATCCATAGTTATAAAAGACTGCGATATAATTATAGAATTAAAAACCTCACTATAAAAAGTACAAAGCGTAGAATATTGAGCGCCATAGTTGTTTCATTAGAATTTAATACTGCGGAGCAGGCATATAAAGCTTATGCAAAAGCGATGAATAGCGCTAAAACTCAAGGTGAGATTATATCTATTCCAAATTATAACGACCCTCAGTTAATGCTTCTGTTGCAGAATGTTTAATCTCGGCTACAAGTGATTTAGCTATATTATCAGAAGCATTAATCTGCCTCTTGATCCAGGAGTCTTTAGGACCCATGTATTCAATTTTGGCTTTATTCCCAAAATTACGCTTGATAAAACTATACATATCATCTATCCCATCTATCAAGCCGAAATCATAGGCAATATCACCTGTCCAAAATTCTCCATTGAATAATAAATCATCGTCCTGAGTGAGTTTGCCTTGGCGGCGAGTTTTGACATAATCTATAAAATTATTATGCACATTAGATTGTATTTTTTGGATAAGCTTAATATCAGATTCTTTAGCAGAAGAAAATGGATCCAAAATTGATTTATTGTTTCCAGAAGTATAGACTCTTCTTTCTATGCCGATTTTTTCTATGACTTTATTCAGTCCAAATCCCGCACTAATTACTCCGATACTACCCACAATAGAGTTTTTAGAGGCATAAATTTCATCTCCTGCGCACGCAAGCCAATATCCACCAGAAGCAGCTACATCTTCTACAAAGCTATATACAGGAACTTTTTTTTCCTTGGAAAGAGAGTTGATTCTAGAGGCAATTAACTCCGATTGTACAGGTGAGCCACCTGGAGAATTAATAACCAAACATACGCAGTCAAGGTTTGTAAAACTAAATGCTTTCTCTATTTGAGCATTCAGGGATTCTATACTTAGCCCCCTAGACCCAAATTGCTGACTCTTGCCAATTACACCACTTAGTCTTAACACCGCAATTTTTCTTTTATAGAAAAATGAAAAATCAAAGCAAATCACGTTAACAAGTAAATCAAAAAAGTTGCCTTCTTTCTTGCTTGGTATGATGATTGATCCTGAGCTCATTTTTTGTTTAGTATTTTCTATTGAATGCATACTTCTGTCCTTATTTTGATCATTACTTATCTAAAACCTTTGGAGTTAATTTATTATCTTCTTGAGAATCTATGGTTTGGTCATTCTGCTCAGTAGATGTTGACTCTTTATTACTTATAATATCCATATTACTCGGGGCCTTTTTTTCTTCTACTATATTATTTGTGGTATTATTTAAAGATATTTTATTCGAGGTATTTTTAGGAAGCGCAAAATCTCCCCCTATATACTCTATAAGCATAAGGCGCATTTCTTCTAAATCCCAATTTATTCCACCTACTATTATAAGCTTAATGACCCCATCTTCATCTACAAAAAATGTAGTCGGAAGTCCAGAAATTGACATTGCTTTAAAAAGCTCGTTGCCTCTATCTCTATAAATATCAATACTTCTTATTCCTTTTTGCTCATAAAAAGATTGGATAATATCAATAGGATGAAAATCCTCGGAGATTGCAAGAATCTCTATGGGTAATTTTTTAAAATCTCTCTTTAATGTATCAAGAGTAGGTAGCTCTGAAGCGCAAGGGGTACACCATGTTGCCCAAAAAGTTAATAAAAGTTTCTTGCCTTCGAATTGCTCGAAATATACTTTTTGCCCAGACGAATCATAGAAAGCTATATCTGGGAGTCTCATTACTGCATCTGGCTTGGTTATTTTGAGGCGTGGATGGTGTTTTGTTTGCACCTCATCTGCATAGACCTCAGAAAAAATAGTACAATAGAAAAATATGGCTAAAAAAATACAGAAAATTCTATCAGACATTTACTCTATCCTTGTTTGTTTATGTTATAGTGTTAAAATATGTCATTATAAATGATACCAACAAAAATAAAAGGGGTAAATTATGAGATTATTATTCATCATTTTAATATGCCTTACAATTACATCATGCGGATTAAAGAAAAATTTAAAGAGGCCAAATGCTTCAGGGACTGAAATTATCTTTAATCTTGGGACTTGCTTTTCTTGACACATGTTACTATATTGCCTAGTGTAATTTCAATTTAATATATGTAAGGATTATTATGCTTTTTAAGTCTCCTTGGGATGAAAACGGTGAAGATAATAGTATCTTCAAGTTCGCTTACAACAGAAAAAAGGGGGGGTTTAAAGATATCAAGCTTCCTGACTTTCCGCAATTTAGCATAAGAAACTTTCTTGCCCTCTGTGGGGCGATTTTATTATTATGGATCTTATCTGGATTTTATAAAATCAATGAAGGAGAGCAAGCTGCAGTCCTTAGATTTGGAAAATACGTGCGTACCTCGAATCCTGGCTTGAATTTCCACATACCTTACCCGATTGAAGCAGTGATAGTAGAGTCGGTATCTAGATCTCGTAGAGTTGAAATTGGATATAGATCTAATCAGTACTCTAATAATAGATATAAAACATTAGCTCATGAAACTAAGATGCTGACTGGGGACGAGAATATAATAGAGCTTAATTGTGATGTTATGTGGCATATTAATAATCTTGAATATTATTTATTTAACATAGAGCATCAAGAAGAAACGGTGAAAACAGCGGCAGAAAGTGCTATTCGAGAAGTGATAGGCGAAACTCCAATAGCATCTGCCCTTTCAAATCAAAAGCAGGAAATTGCTACCAAAATAGAGGAATTACTCCAAAAAACTTTGGATTTATACAACTCAGGAATTGTAGTAGAGATGGTGCAGTTACTCAAGGCGGAGCCACCAGAAGAGGTTATCAGCGCCTATAGAGATGTGCAGACATCCAGAGCGGATAAAGAAAGAGAAATAAATGAGGCTATTGCCTATAATAATGATGTATTACCAAAAGCAAGAGGTGATGCATCTAAATTAATACAGAGCGCAGAAGCATATAAGGAGGAGGTAATAGCAAGAGCAGAGGGCGATAGTAAAAGATTCTTAGCGATTTATACACAATACACTAACCAAAAAGATCTTACGCAAAGCAGATTATATTTAGATGCAATAGAATATGTTCTTGCCAACGCAAATAAAGTCATAATAGGTGAGTCTTTATTGCCACATATATCTCTAGAAAAAAAATAAAGGTTAAAGAATATGCAATCAAAATATACAATATTAGCAATCGCTTTTGCAGTATCTGCCTTCATTTTTGGGGCTTCTTTATTCACAGTAGATCAAAGAAAGCACGCGGTTGTCTTCCAATTCGGAGAAGCCATGAAGGTCATCAGTACTCCAGGCTTGTTTATGAAAATCCCATTCATACAAAATGTCTCTTTTTTTGATAATCGTGTACTCCACGTAGAAGCAGAAACAAAAGAACTTACGGCCTCAGATGGAAAAAGAATTATCGTGGATTCATTTGCAAAGTTCAAAATAATGGATCCTGTATTATTCTACAAAACAGTCCATAATAACTCAGGAGCAAACATCAGAATCAATAAAATCCTTGAATCTAAAATGCGAAAAGTAATAGGAACTATAGAGTTGCTTTCTCTTCTATCGCCAAGTCGTAAAAAAATCATTGGTCAAATTAAGCAAGATGTTGCAGCAGAGGCGGCGCAATTCGGAATAGAAGTTATTGATGTCAGGATATTAAGAGCTGACCTGCCAAAAGAAAATAGTACTGCAATTTATAGTAGAATGCAAACTGAGAGAGAAAAAGAAGCTCGTCAAATAAGAGCAGAAGGCAATGAAGAATCTGTAAGAATAAGGTCAAAAGCAGATAAAGAATCTAAAATTATTATCGCAGAAGCCTATAAATTATCCGAGATTATCAAAGGAGAGGGAGAGGGTCACGCTGCTAAAATCTTCAATGATGCATTTGGAAGAGATGTAGAGTTCTATAATTTCGTTAGATATTTGCAGGCATATAAAGTAGGTATCAATAAAGCAGAAACTACAATAATGCTTTCACCAAAAAGTAAATTTCTACGGCACTTAAATATTGGTAATTAAATGATAAATATTAGTTCTATTAAGAGATGCGTTATGTTCACTAGAGTCTACTTCTGTATAATAATATTTATATTATCTAATATTGCACAAGGATCTAATAACACTCTAGATGGATTTGCAGATATTGTGGATCCTTTAATGCCTGCTGTTGTTAATATTAACACAGTAAAATATAATAAAACGCAAGATGATATCAAGATGTTCAACAAGGATTCATTGCCACATAATCATCCCTTCCATGAATTTTTTGAGCATTTTGGATTACGGTTATTTTCAGATGAGATGCCCTCTAATCCTAGAGCCGCTTCTCTTGGATCGGGATTTATAATAAGCCCAGATGGAGAGATTGTTACTAATCATCATGTTATTCTGGATGCAGACGAAATTACTGTTAAACTCAATAATAACAAAGAATATAAAGCCAAACTTATTGGGAGCGATCCAAGGACGGATGTAGCACTGCTTAAAATTGATGCTACAGAAATTTTACCCTTTGTAAGATTTGGCGATTCTAATAAATCTCGTGTTGGAGATTGGATTATTGCGATAGGCAATCCCTTTGGCCTCGGGGGCACTGTAACGAGTGGCATTATATCCTCAAAAGCTCGGGACATTAATATCATTTCCGAAGGATTGATAGATGATTATATACAAACAGATGCATCAATTAATGGAGGCAATTCTGGAGGTCCTATGTTTAACATACAAGGCGAAGTTATTGGGGTCAACACGGCAATACTCACTCCTTCAGGTACAAATATCGGTATAGGTTTTGCCATACCCTCTAATATTGTACAAAATATCGTAAAGCAATTAAAAGCCAATGGTAAAATAGAAAGAGGTAAGCTAGGAATTAAGATCCAGGAACTCACACCTGAAATTGCAGAAGGGCTAGGATTGCAAGATGTATCTGGCGTGATTGTAATAGATGTAGATAAAGGCACCGCTGGCGATCAAGCAGGGTTAAAGCCTAAGGATATTATCACTACATATGACGGGCATCCCATCAAATCTATTCGCAAATTTCAAATTATGGTAGCCGAAACTCCATTAAAAAAGAAAGTTAAGATTAAGTTGCTAAGAGATGGCAAAGAACTTTCATTAACTGCCCAGGTTGATAGCCTCAAAGAAGCTCTAAATACAAAAGATGAGATTGGTAAAAGCGAAGACTCCGTAGATACAGACAAAACTTTTACGATAAATGGAGTAAAATTTGCCGCAGTAACATCAGAAACAGGAGAACAATCTGTAGTAGTGATTGCAAATAATGCGCAAAATAGCTGGAGAGGTTTAATGCATAAAGGAGATTTAATAGCAGCCGTTAATCAAGTCCAAATTAAAAATCTGGAATCTTTTAAAGATGAGTATAACAAAACCATAAAAGCAGCAAAAAAGAATATAGTGTTCTTGATAAAAAGGGGTCAGATGACTGTATACTTAGCACTGCCTCTGTAGCGCCACTAGCAGCTATCAGATATATACTCTGGGTTTTGCTTTTAAATATCACTCATAAATCTATACAAAGAGAAGTATATTTGATAATTAGAAAAGCGGTTTCAAGTAAATTTTTCTAGACTATATCACTTTGGTGTTATATTGTCCTTGCTATTACGGGTTTCTTTATTACTGATTGTTGCATCAGTATATCGGGTAATTCATAGATCGTAACAAATTTATATTCAACAAATTAAACTATTATGACTACAGAGAATAGCGTAGCGCAAAAATTAAATGATATAACAGACTCAGTAAATCCAAATAATATCGGCTCAATGTCCAAGGATATTGTAGAAAATCTGTGGAATTTTTCAGTGCTTACTGTGGATAAAAATGGCATCACTGTAGGAAATATCATAATAGCATTTTTGTTTTTTGTAATCGGATTTTGGTACTTGAATAAATTCAAGAAAAGATTGCAAATTTTTTTAATTAATAAGTTTAATCATGATAGAGACGCTGCAAATGCTATAGAGAATATAGTATCTTCTGTAGTGGTTTTTATATATGTAGTTATTGTGTTGCAAATAGCAAATATACCTTTAAACGCTCTTGCTTTTGTAGGTGGCGCTCTTGCAATTAGTATAGGTCTTGGGGCTCAGAAACTCATAGGTAACTTCATTGCAAGTCTTATTATAATGATAGAAAAACCTATAAAAATAGGAGATTTTATTAAAATAAATGATGCGCTTGGAGTAGTAAGACAAATAGGTCCCAGATGCATTACCATTCAAACCAATCAAATGAATGAAATATCTATACCCAATAATATAGTAATTGAACAAGAATTAATTAATTGGACTACAGAAAGCTATCATGTAATGGGATGCATGGATATAAAATTTTATAAAAATCAAATTAGTAAAATTGGCAAGCATCTTGAAAATATCGATGGAATCAATCAATTTGATACAGAATTTGATAGAAACTTTAATGTTCCGCATATTCATCCCGAGAAAATTCTAGAAAAACTAATTAGTATTTTTGAAGATATAAAGCAAATTAATGTAATATCACGTCCTATGGTATATTTCACGGGAATAGATGATAGTTATTATACATATAAAGTTTTATTCGATTCTAGTAAGGATCAGTACCCAGATTTAAGAAAAATAAAATCAGATATTAATCTAACATTATTGCAGCATTTCGATCCGGAAAATATAATATTAGAGCATTAAATCATTAAGAGTCATAGTTGTTAAGATAAGTACAAGTATTAGAGAATCATCAAAACGCCGTATTAAGCATAACCTAGTCTTTGCGACTCTTTGAAATAAAAACTCTGATTTAATATGGTACTTGATATTTGCTATGAGTGCTTTCTCTTTCAAAATTCATATACCATTCAATCGTTATATCAAGAGATTTATTAAAATCTGTATTATTAGAAAATCCAATCTCATTCCTTGCTTTGCTTGCATCTATGGCATATCTAAAATCATGTCCAGGTCTATCTGTCACAAATTTTACTTTCTCTAGCGGGCTAAAATTTATCTTCGAAGATATTATATTGCAAATCATATGCACTAGATCAATATTCCTTATTTCGTTATCTCCCCCAAAAAGATATTTTTCTCCTGGAGAGCCTTTATTTAGCGCAAGAAAAATTCCATCTACATGGTCTTCTACGTAAATCCAGTCTCTTATATTTTTTCCATCTCCGTATACAATGATATCGAATCCATTAAGGGCAGCTAATATAGTTTTGGGCACAAGTTTTTCTGGATGTTGCCTTGGGCCAAAATTATTGCTACAGTTAGTAATAATGCATGGTAATTTATACGTCTCATACCAACTACGCACTAAATGGTCAGAGCTAGCCTTACTGGCTGCATATGGAGAGTTAGGGGAATATGGCGAATCTTCTATAAATTTAGGGCTATGCTCTCCTAAAGATCCATAGACTTCATCAGTTGACACATGCAAGAATCTAAAATTCTCATTCATTGTTGTAGTGTGCCAATATTTTCTTGCAGATTCAAGTAGAGCGAATGTACCCACTATGTTCGTTTGAATAAAAGGAGCAGGGCCAGATATAGAATTATCTACATGAGATTCAGCGGCAAAATTGATGATCGCTCTAGGCTTATGTAATTGCAAAACATGTTCTACAAAAGATGAGTCGCATATATCTGCTTGATAAAAATGAAATTTTGGATGATTTGTAGCGTCTGATAAATTTTGCATATTGCCACTATATGTTAATTTATCAAGCACCACGACAAAATATCCTTTTTCTAATGCCTTGATTACAAAAGCGCTGCCTATAAATCCAGCACCCCCTGTCACTATTATAGTATCTTGGTTCAATATATCCTCTTTCTTCTATAGCTTTGCATTATACTCAAAATTACAAGCCTTCTTATAAAAAAACAACCCAATTAAACTTAAAATAGAAGTAAATAAAATATACAGAGAAAAAACATAAAGACTATTAGTGGCTTCGTATAAGTATGATATGATAAGAGGCGCAGTCCCTCCAAAAATACTAGTAGATGTATTATACGAAATTGATAAAGCCGTAGATCTAATGCGCGCTGGGTAAAACTCCGCCTGAAGAGCTGGCTCGGGTCCAAGATATAGGGCCGTAAGTATCGCCAGCAATATTTGGGACAATATAACTGTATCAATGTTACCATACTGAAGACCGGCCGCTATCCAAAAAGAGAAAATAGAGGAAAGTATAATGCATGATATAAGTATATTTCTTCTACCGCATAAATCAGATAAATATCCAGCTATCAGCGAACAAATCGCCATCACTATTAAAGAGCATATACTCAAAAGATGTATTGATGACTCATCAAAACCGCGGGCAACTTTAAGATAATTAATAACAAATACTGCATGAAAATAAAATAATACAGAACCGGTAGAATTGATAAATATAGACATAATCATTTCAAAAGCATATTGCTTAAAAGCTATGCTTAACTGAGAGTCTGGTCTATTTGTTTCTTTGGTATATTCAGGCGTTTCTTCGGTGTATCTAATAATATAAATCCCAGCAATAATATTGAGTCCGCCCAGCAAAAATGGCACCCTCCATCCCCAATCATCAAAAGCTACATGTCCCAAAAACTCCCTAGCGCCAAAAGTAACAAGACTCCCGAGCAAAATTCCAATACATATGCTGGCTGCTGTAATACTTCCTACAAAACCCCTACGTTCCTGAGGTGAATGCTCTATCAAAAAAGATATAGAACCAGTGAGTACCCCGCCCATAGATAAGCCCTGTAACATTCTTATGATTACTAATATCATAGATGCATATATTCCGATCTGATCAAAGCTTGGTAGAAGCCCTACTAGCATAGTAGGGAAAGACATTAATATAACGGCAAAAGATAGGGCAAATTTTCTGCCAAATTTATCTCCCACAACACCAAAAAACGCTCCTCCAATAGGTCTAATCAGATATCCTACCGCAAAAACCATAAAAGCATTTAATATATTCTCTCGCAAATCCCCTGGTGCAAAAAATTTTGCTCCGATTAAGTACGCAAGACTCCCAAAAAGAGAGTAATCATACCATTCCAAGATATTGGCAATAGCTCCTATAATTGCTACTTTAGTCATTTGCATAATGAGTTATTCTTTTTTTTCAGAATAAACAACAAATAATGTGCAGGGCACTACTATACATGCGCCGTAAATAATTTCGGTGCCAGGAGTTTCGTTGAATAAATAATATCCCACAAACGCCGAGATAAACAACTCTAAATACCTATAAGGTGCAACAGCAGAGGCGTCTAGTATGCTAAATGCCTTTAATAAAAAAAATAATATCAAATTTGCACTAACGCCCAAAATGAAGAATAAAGACATTTGATACCAAGTTGGGGTTTGCCAGTATAACATAGCAGGTACAAAGGAGAGTATGGATGTGACCACTGCAGAATAGAAAAGCATGCTAACCATAGTTTCTCTCACAATAAATTTTTTATTTATGATATCTAGTGATGCGAATCCGATAGCAGTACAAGTAAATACAAGAGCTCCGAGTTCTAATTTGCTATTCACCGCTCCAATTGCTATTGCTACCCCAAAAAATCCTAATATTGTAGCAAACCATCTTTGCCATATAATATTTTCATTAAGAAAAAACTGTGCTAGCACTAAGGTAAATAATGGTATTGTAAAACTCATTAAAGTTGCAGTAGCTAAGTTACATATTGCGAGCCCATAAGTCCACCCTGTAATCCCTAAAAATAAAATTAATCCCCTAATACCATGTATAGCAAGCGAAGAGGTTCTTAATGTCGCTGATCCCCCTGAAACTATAAAGGGAATAAGAATAATTACACTGCATAAAAATCTAAAAAAAGAAACTTCAAAAGGATGGATCTCAAGACCTAAATATTTTGAAATTACATCATTAATTACGCTAGCCATTAAACTTAGAGCAAACCATCCAACCCCTGTGCAATATTTATTCATAAAAAATTGTCTGACATTAAGTCAAGTGTTAAATAGTAGCAGATAATAATGTCTTTTATGAATAAGTCCAGGTTTTTATCAAGTGCGTTAGGGATGTTTGAAGCAAAATATTAGTTGCAATTATTATGATAATAATGTATATGTTAGTTGAATATATTAATAAAAATTATTTAAATGTCTAAAAATGCTAATATACAAAATATCGATATTAAAAACTATTTATATAATTATGTAGATGTTGCTAATATATGCCTTACTTACAAATCTCTATATGAAAATGAAAACTGGGGCACAAAAATGCTGCCGCCAATTAGTGCAGGGGATATTAAAACTCACTCTAACTCAGATCTCTTGACTACCCTATATAATACCCTCCAACAAATGCAAAACAGAAATATAAATAAAATAGGTTTTTGTTATTTAGATGTACATCATTGGAGGACCATTATATTCTCTAAATCTACTCACACTCCAAATATTGACGCTTACGTCTTGAATTCCACCTCTTTTCCAAAAGACTCAGACCTTGAAAGAAAAGATGCTGAGGAGATACTAAATCCAATATACGATAAGCTAAGGGAGTATAATACGAATTTTGCATTTAATACTACTAATTCAGAAATATTAATATACAAACAAAATGGTAGTGTTGGATGCGGACCTATTGCACTAGAAAACCTAAGAAGAGCTTTGTATGATAATCAAGAAGATCGAAACGTTGAATCTCAACCAAAAGAGATGGATGACACAAATACTCTGAGAGAAAAGCACTTTGAAATATACAGAGAGCTTAAGGATCATTCATTAATGAGCCCTGAAGAATTAGATGTATTAGAAGTGCTAAGTACAGATTGTGAAGAAGGGAGAAAAATAATCGATAAATTCCAAAAATTCGATCTAAAGACTAATAAAGTATGCCAAAATGTTGAAACATTTGATCTCGATATAGAACCGATCAGTACTGGGGAGACCATGTATAATTACTCAAGCGCGGCATCTGCTCCTTATACTGATTCAAGTAATACTGAGAGTAATAAAGATTACAAATATTTGATTGATGAAATCGTGAATAATTTACGGCATGATCCAGAGCTACTCAGCCAAGTACAATATGCGCTAGATAATCTCACTCATGATTTTATGAGTTCAATTAGCGAAAAATATAGGGCATTAAGCGTAATGGAATTAATATGTTCACTAGATAATGTTACGCAGGAATGCCTAGGATCTGCAATTGCAATATACACAGCCGAGAATATTAATAAGAATCCTGAGAATTCGCTACATAATAACACTTCATCCTGTGTAAGTACTGCAGAAACTACAATTACTGAAGACCAATATGATGACCTATTTATTAGCGGTCTATCTAATGAAGAACTTGCATTGAACCTTGGTATTACAGGAGAGTACTAAAATCCGGCTTAGTAAATAATATTATCTCAATTATTCCATGCGCCTTAGAGCATAAGGCGCATCTTCTGTACAAAAGAGGGTGGTAGATCTGATAAATAGAGCTATCTTCAGAACAATATATTAATATTACCAATAAACATTAGTGCCTAAAATACATATAGACCCGGTTTATGGAAGAATGATATCGAGCATTACTGGTACATGATCAGAGCATTTTGGCCAATTGCGTGCCTCCTGATTTATATAAAAATTTTTATATTGACTCTCAAGCGCCTTAGAAAGCCATATATGATCAAGCCTTCTTCCTCTGTTAGATTTCTGCCAATCCTTATTACGATAGCTCCACCATGAGTAAATTTTATCCATATTGCCGTTTGCTCTTGCAACATCAATCCAAGACATTGAATTGATTATATCGATCATTATTTGGCGCTCAATATCGGTATGACTAACTTCATTTTTAAGTTGCTTGCTAGACCATACATCGTGTTCATGCGGAGCTATATTTAGATCTCCTGCTAGTAACATCTTGTGATGCCCAGAACGGTTTGCTAGAAACCACTCCTTGAGCTTGTTAAGATAGTTTAATTTATGCATGAATTTTGGATTTAATGCAGTATCTGGTATATCGCCGCCAGCAGGTATATAAAAATTGTGTATTTCTATGTCCCGAATTTTAACACATACATGTCTTTTATCGTCTTGACAGAAAATAAGAGAAAATTTATCCTCAAAAGGAAATTTACTTAATATCGCAACTCCATTATATGATTTTTGGCCACTATAATATATATGGGAATATCCAAGCCCCCGAACTTCTTCTATTGGGAATAAGGGGTCATCTACTTTGGTTTCTTGGAGTAACAAAACATCTGGACTATTTACTTCATTTAGCTTTTTAATCAAAGGTCCGCGAAGCCTAACTGAGTTAATATTCCAAGTAGCAATCCTCATTTATTGTCTTGCTAGTCTATGGTTTTTAATCGTATGAAAATCTATTGGTAAATTTGATCTTATCGGATTAATATCAATACCTCCTCTTCTAGTATAGCGAGCCCATACTGTCATTTTTTCAAAAATGGTGATGTTAGTGAGATCGGCATATATTTTCTCCACAGAATCTTCGTGAAACATATCTGCATCTCTGTGAGATACAATATACTCAAGTACTGATGCATGATTTAGTGCTGGCCCTTTATATGATATAATCACAGTAGCCCAGTCTGGTTGATGCGTAATAAGGCAATTTGTTTTATGTAGATCTGAGTATATTGTCTCTTCTATAATTTTATCAGCATCGAATTTGATAATAGAAGGACAAGAAGATTGATCTTCAGCAACAGTGATATCAAGATCATCTATACAAATACCCTCAGGCCTTGAAAGCTCAGTGCCTTCATATTCTGCTATACTTTTCATTGACGCAGAAATTTCTCGGCCCAGAGCATGAGAGACATCGGCTTTGATTATGCTCAATACCTCTTCATCAGATGCAAATTTTTCATTATTAAATGAAAAAAGATATAGCTTTAGAGATTTAGACTCAAGAAGATTCGGAGACTCAGAAGGAATATGCATCTCTAATATTCTTACTACTGGCTTGCCTTTAGGATTCAGCCATGAAAGCTCATAACAATTCCATATGTCAAATCCGTAAAAAATAGACTTTAATTTGATTTTGACCCTACTCACAACTCTTGGTATAGGAAATAGCAATGCCGGATTGTATTTTGTGGGATAATGTACTTTTTCGCCTAGAACTAAATTTGCCATAGATTAATCAATTTTATATTAGACATTACAAATGTTTTCTTATTATATTGAATAAAATTTTTATATCAACAATTCATTATATATGTCAAAGTTAGGTTGCTGGCTATGTTTTTACAAGCCAATTAATATATCATCAGCGAAGTTTTTAAAATTAATATCCGTATGTTTTCCGGGGGTCAAAATAGGTCATGCTGGAACACTAGATCCTCTTGCCGAAGGGGTACTCCCTGTTGCGCTTGGAGAGGCCACAAAATTAGCAGAGTTTTTAATCGATTCTAAAAAAACCTACGAATTTGATGTGCAATTCGGCGCCAAAACCTCCAGCGGTGACTTAGGTTCTGATATTACTGAGGTTACACACAAGAAAGTATCAAAAACGGCTCTAATAGAGGTGTTAAAAAAGTTTACAGGCAATATTTCTCAAACACCTTCTAAATTTTCTGCGATTAAAATTAATGGAGTTAGAGCATATGCTATGGCAAGAAAAGGGATGGACTTCGAAATGCCTAGCAGAATTGTAAGTATATATAGTTTGGAATTAAAATCTTTTGACCACGCAACCCAGCAAGCAACTATAGTTTGCGAGTGTTCGAAGGGTACTTATATCAGAACTCTTGCAGAAGATATAGGATTTAGCTTGCATAATTTATCGCATGTGATAAAATTAAGACGCTTAAAAGTTGGAAAGTTTGATGCTACAAATTCTATCATGCTAGATTTTGAGCAAAAAGACTTTGATTCAAAACTAAAGCTTCTTAAAGACTCCGCTCTTCCCGTTGATTTCGTGCTGGACGACATCCTGGTTATCAATGTTGAAGAAGATATCGCGCAGAAAATTCGCTACGGACAACAAGTGACTTTCTCTGCGGTTACAGAAGGGGTATACGCAGTATTCTCTAGTAATGTTTTACAAGCAATAGGAAGTGTACATGATGAAGTATTCAAAGTCAGAAGAGTGTTTAATTTATAAAAATATGGAGAACTAAAAGATGTCGATTAATCAAGAACTAAAGACAAAACTTATAAATGAATATAAAAATGCCGAGGGTGACACAGGTTCTGTAGAGGTTCAATGTGCTATACTTACGACAAGAATCAGTAATTTAACTGCTCATTTTAAACAAAATCATAAAGATTTTGCCTCAAGAAGAGGTCTTTTGATGCTAGTAGGGCGTCGTAGAAGATTGTTAAATTATCTAAAATCCAAAAGTGTCAATAAATATTTAAGTTTAATTGAAAAATTAGGAATTAGAAAATAAGCAAGCATACTGGGTTTGCAAAAATGCTTTATAATTTTTTTACTTCGCTACCCTTAAATTTGGGTTGCAGTAAAATAATTTGCAAGATATAGGCATTTTTTAACAAAAATATCTTGCAAGCAACTGTAAGTAGTAACAATACGAAGAATAAAATTAAAAATATACGAGTAATTAAAAAAATATGTTTAAAGAAGTAGTAAAAGAATTAAATTGGGGTGGACACACGCTCACTTTAAAAACAGGAAAAGTAGCAAGACAATCTGATGGTGCGGTTGTTGCTTCTATGGGTGATACAGTAGTACTATGTACTGCGGTAAGCGCTCCACAAGCAAAAGAAGATGCATCATTTTTCCCCCTAACAGTTCATTATCGTGAAATGGCATTTGCAGCTGGTAAATTTCCAGGAGGCTATAAAAAAAGAGAAGGTCAGGCATCAGAGAGAGAAGTGCTAGTATCAAGATTAATAGATAGACCTCTTAGGCCATTATTTGATCCTGGATTCCTTAATGAGACACAGGTGATATGCACAGTCTTGTCTTATGATCCAATGTTTTGCAGCGATGTTGTTGCACTTATAGGAGCCTCAGCGGCTCTGAGTCTTTCTGGCGCTCCATTATTGCATGTTGTGGGAGCTGCTAAGGTTGGCCTCATAGACGAAAAATATATATTAAATCCATCAATTTCGGATTTAGAAAAAAGTAAATTAGACCTTGTGGTTGCTGGCACTGATAGCTCGGTTATGATGGTTGAATCGGAGGCTCATGAGTTAAACGAAGATGAGATGTTAAAAGCAATTGAATTCGGGCATAATCAGATGCAGCCAGTAATTCAAATGATAGAGGAGCTGAAGAAAGAGGCGGGAAAAGCAACTAGAATAGTTCAATCCCTTGAAACAGAAGATCTTACAAAAGCAATTATCAAAGACTTTGGAGATCAAATTGAGTCTTCATACAAAATCAAAGAAAAACACTTAAGATACAATGCATTATCCAAGATAGATCTTGATATCAAAAATAAATTTCAAGAAGAATATGCGGCAGTTAAAATTGGACTTGCGCTTGCTGAGGCAAAATCTCAGATAGTTAGGTCTTTTATGCTATCTACAAAAACAAGGATAGATGGAAGAAAGCCAGAAGAAATTCGCCCTATTACATCTGAAATTACTTTTCTTCCAAGAGCTCATGGATCAAGTTTGTTTACCAGAGGGGAAACGCAGGCTCTAGTTGCTACAACTCTAGGTAGTACTCAGGATGAACAAATGGTAGAAAGTTTAGAGGGAGATAATAGAGATAGATTCTTGTTGCACTATATATTCCCCGCTTATTCTGTTGGAGAGACATTTCCATTTAGAGCACCAGGTAGAAGAGAAGTTGGTCATGGCAAGTTGGCCTGGAGAGCAATTAATCCAGTTTTACCAACTAAAGAAAATTTTCCATATTCCATTAGAGTGGTTTCGGAGATTACAGAATCAAATGGATCCTCGTCAATGGCAACAGTTTGTGGGGCAAGTATGGCTCTTATGGACGCGGGTGTTCCTATAAAATCACCAGTAGCTGGTATTGCTATGGGCCTTGTGAAAGAATCTGAAAAATATATTATCCTCTCTGATATTATGGGAGATGAAGATTATATTGGAGATATGGACTTTAAGGTAGCTGGAACTAGCAAGGGTATTACTGCTCTACAGATGGATATAAAAATCACAGGCATTAATCTTGCGATTATGAAAGAAGCTCTAGCTCAAGCTCATGAAGGCAGAAATCACATTATCTTAAAAATGGAAGAAGCAATTACTGAGCATAAAGATTTGAGTGAATATGCTCCTCAAATTACAACCATCAATGTTCCTAAAGACAAGATAAGAGAGATTATAGGATCTGGTGGCAGAGTTATTAAAGATCTGTGCGAAGTTAGCGGTGCAAAAATTGATATAGATGACGATGGTCTGGTAAAAATTGCTGCAGTAGGTAAGGATAAGATTCAAATTGCATTAGATAAGATAAAAGCAATAATCTATGAGCCGCAAATAGGAGATGTGCTAGAAGGAGTTGTAGTAAAAATACTGGATTCTGGTGCATTTATTAGCATTCCAGGAGGCAAGGATGGCTATTTGCATATCAGCGAAATTAGCCAAGATAGAGTCAAATCTGTTGATGATGTCTTATCGCAAGATATGAAGGTTAAAGTTAAGATAATAGATTTTGATCGCGGAAAAGTTAAAGTGAGTATTAAAGCATTGACTCAGAATGGGGACTATGCTCCAAGAAATCAGTCTAACGAAGGCGGTTTTCCAAAAAGAAGGTCTTCAGATCGCGATGCAAGTAGTCCGCGTCGTGATAGTCGTGATAGTGGTGACTCTAGAGGATTTAAGTCTGACAATTCTGGTGACAAAGAATATAATACATCAAAGCCAAGGCCAAGATTTGGATCTAAACCCAATGATAGAGGTGGTACACGTAAGCCAAAATCACGTAATACATCCGAAGTTAGGGAAAGAAAATTCTTTAATTAAGAGCTACTATGTAATGAAAGCGCTAGCAATTTGTTAGCGCTTAATTGCATTCCTTCACCCGATTAGCCCCTTATTAAAAAAAGCACTCTCTTTTTGCATAAAAATGATATAATTTTTTAGTGCTACTATACTATCGCTATTGAAGTCCCAAGGAGTCCAGGTTTCTATCTAATAGGAGAGCAACCAGTAAACAACGTTTAAAATGAATAAATTCTAGTTTTGTGATTCAGAGCAGTAAATTATGTATATACTCAGTTTAGATACAAGTAATGGATATAGTCAAGTTGGGGTATCTTATAATTCCAACATAATATACGCCAAAAAGACTTGTAGTAAAAATATGCAGGCCGAAAATCTTATCCCTATGATAGAAGAAGCTTTAATTGAGCTTAAGCTAGAATATGCTCAAATAAACTATGTGGCAGCAAGTTGTGGCCCTGGAAGTTTTACTGGCATCAGGATTGCACTTGCGGCTGCTAGAGGAATAGCGATAGCATCTCCTACAATAAAAACAATATGCGTCAATAATTTTCAGACTATCTACTGCAGAATTTCTGAGCAAGTGAAATATTTTGATTATAGCGCTACGATTGTGAATGCCTATAAAGATCAATTATACTTGCAGATTTTTGACAAAGTAAAGGAAATAGGAGAGCCAATCTTGATGTTTATTAATGAAGCAAGAAATTATATAGAATCTCTGGAAGGCAAAATAGTCATCTCTGGAAGTGGTATAGAGAAGTTATACGAATTTTCTAATCATCTGACCCCTAGCAAGATCACGATTTTACCTAGATTCCCATATCCTGATATAAGATTTATCTCAAAGATTGCATATAAGAATATTATTTCAGGTCAAATCAATGAATCGCTGGATCCTTTGTATATAAGGCCACCAGATGCTAAATTGCCTCAATAATTTTCTAGCCTTTAAGGCGAGTTTTTGTGCCATTTGTAAGGTAGCCAGATCATGAAGCTCTAAGCGCTATCTCTTTTTATTTTTATAAAATTCAGATTTGTTTTTATTATGGAAACCGTGTCTATTGCCTTTATACGCATTACGTTTCTGATTTGTATTTAAGTAAGAAAAGAAAGATACACCAAAAACGCTCCCGAAAGCAAAAATAGTAAAGATAATAGAAGTGTTGAGATTATATTGCGCAAGACGCACCGCAGTTCCGCACATAATGCAAATAACCAAAAAGCCAAAAACTTTACCCATGCGCATTGCTCTGTAATTTGCTTCAATAGAGAGTTTTGATATCTGATGCATTGTATCTTGTTCTTTTTGTACAAGATCTATGATTTTTGCAAAAGATCCGGGGAATTCTTTTTCATATTGACTCATAACTTCAACTGGTGGTAGAAAATTTTTTAACGGGTTATACCTGTGATCCATCTCTAGAGTCGCATCATGATGTTCTTGTGTATCTGATTGGCTTTTATGAGCATAGCCCCGATTTAATGTATCTTTTGCGTAATATTGCTTTTTTTCTTTATGCATTGTGTAGCTAAAAATTTTCTAATGATTTTTTGATATATTTAGAAATGGGGATCCATCCATTATTACGAAATTTATTGTGCAGAATATTTTTATCAGCAGAAAAGTCTAAGACCCCTATTGCGCCCTTAAAAAAATTGTTCCAAAATTTATTCATTTAGATTATTAAAATACTCGTAAGTAGGAATGAAGGGCTCTCCCCTAAAATTAACAGCATTTTTATACCTATTTGTGCACATTGTCAATGTTTTATCACATTTCTCCCCAGAAAACTCTTCTAGATTGATACCGCATTTTTGATCTCCAAAATTTGCTCTACAACTCTTACTATATAGACCTATTATTTCCTGCCCATATAAAAAAGTAATAGACTTCAAAGTCATTATGAATGATATTTCATTTTCTATATATTTGGTGCATAAATATTTACGCCAATTTTTTAACCCGGAGTCGGAAAAGATATAAATAGCCACACTAGCTCCGTTAACATTAAAGTTTTTATTTAACCCCTCATCCTCAAAAAACCCTTTGATTGTAGCCTCATTTTCGCCACTTTCATCTAATATTGTTGTATTAAATTCAAGTCCAGAATGTGGTGTAAAAATTTTGTTTTCTACGCGTATCTCACTTGCCTTATCTGTCAGCCTTAGCATATGGCCATTAGTTTCTTCTATCTCAAAACATAAAACAAATTTATTTTCTATCATCTCATTCCTCTCTGATTTATATAGAATTGAACAACTAGCTTCCATCCTGTAGAATCGGATATTCTATTTTTTCGGTTTCAAAGCGTACGATTTTATAAAACGAGCACTGCGCCTCTAGATAATCACTAGCAGATGGGGGGTAGCTAATAGCAATTAATTGGGTTTCTGGGTCTATAGAAGCATTTATTTGCATTCCATTTATATAAATTTGCATGTCGTTTTCGTCTATGCACTTTATTTGTTTTGTATAGCAATCTTCATCGCCGCCATATTGTTTATATACTTCGAATTTAAAGACATCGGGTACGCCTTCTACTCTTTCAGATAAAACCAGAGCAATATGGGATCTTTCGAGATAATTATCGAAAGGGTCTTTCAGTTTAAAGCTATGCAATCTAGCTTTTC
Source organism: uncultured Rickettsiaceae bacterium (assembly GCA_964351245.1). GTDB lineage: Bacteria > Pseudomonadota > Alphaproteobacteria > Rickettsiales > Rickettsiaceae > JANRKH01. The sequence continues at coordinate 23,286 of CAYGNF010000014.1, forward strand.
TTGCGTTAAAAAAATTATAAAATTCCTGCAATTCGCTTTTTGAGAGTCTGGGAGATTTGATAGTGAATTGATGTATAGGATACTCGCTATTATTTTTGATATAATGTCTACCAGAATAGCTTGTATGCGATATGGATTCGTACCCAAAGCTTGTTACTAAGAATGGCCTTAAAAAGGCGGGTAAACTAATGTTATGATACATAATATACTCTAAGAAGCTTCTTGGGCTTGAATTAAGCAGAAATATTGCATCTTGATTCTAGATGTAATTTCATCTCCGCTATTTATACACTCTATACCGGAAGTTTTTGCGCTAATAAATTTAAATGGCATCAGGTTTTTTGTAAGATTATTGATGGATTGTTCCAGGAGATCTAATATTTGTTTTGTCTCCGGCGCTCCTACATCTCTGACATATAAATTCATCTCTCCTTCTATTTCATATGTTGCACAAAAAGAAGTGTTGATAGACTGCACAGTAACAATTTTATGGTAAAGATGTGGGTATTTATTATAAATTTGTAGACTAGATAAAATGCCCTTAAGTTTGCTTGTAAGAGCATGGCTAGCCATTAGATGTTTGTGTACAATTTCTTGAAAATCTACAAAGATTGATAAACTCATTTTTACTCCGTAATTTCTTGACTTAGTATTTTTAATATATGATTTAATTGATATGGATTTATTATTCTTTTTATTACAAAAATCCTATTTCCGAATCTGATCCTCATATTATTATTTATTATTTCTAAATATCTTGTTGTAATAAGAAAATATTCTTCTTTTACCAAATGACCAAAATCAATTCCATCATATTCTTTTAGCCCCACTTCTGTAAGGCTCTTAATCTCCGCAAAACCGCTACATATAACCCGCCAATTATTTGTATCATTTTCATTAGATAAAAACTCAACAAAATGTTTCAAATTTGATGATAGGGTTTTTGATAGTTTCATAAGTAATTTTACAATTTCAGAAGTTTAAATGGGCTAAGCAAGGTATGAACACCGTAAAGACTATATTGATTTATTGCCTCTTTATCATACAAAAGATTGAGATATAGCATTATTGCTTGCCTTATATTCTGATCTACCGAATCTAATCCAGAGATGTATTCTATCTCTATGTTTTTGCCTATAAACTCTTCGCAAAAAATAATATCATTATTATGTTCGTAATAATCTTTTTCTGGCAGTAAGAGCAACGCATCATCTGATAAATTTTTAGATAATAATCTAACATGACCTAATTCATAGAGGGGTCCACGAGGCAGGGTTAATATTGCGCTTTTTAAAACGCATCTTATTGTTACATTTCTCTTGAGAATATTTTGCTTAATATAGCATTCAGCAAAGCTCACCGAGGATTCTATGAGAGATATAATTAATTCATTATCATGGTCTCCTGTGACTCTTAGATATTGTTTTGCATCCTTGAGATTGATGAGATTAGGGCCCAATAATGAGATACTAGTTATTTTAACATTATTCATATTTATTGATTAATTCAAAAGTCAGTAATTAGTGGATGAAGATTCTACGAGTAGTAGACAATATAGATGTCACTAAATTCATAGAAATATGTCTTCATTTATCGAAAGTATGTATATCACCAAAACTGGCGGCGCTAAGAGTCTGTAGTAAGAAATTTAAGTTTTTGCAATAAAAATATATTCATCAAGTAGATACAATATTTTGAGTTTGAGATTTTTCATTAATCCAAATTTTTCTTGCGATGCCAAGAATTTTGAGTTGTTCGCATATTTTATCAAAAATATTTTTGGGTATTATGTTATTTACTTCTATTTCTAAAAAATCATTCTTTTCATTGATAGAAAAAGAAGGTGACGTAAGTACCAACCCATCTAACATCATTGATATTTTTATAAATGCGCCTATAGCTTGAGCAAATGTAGATTCTCTTTTACTTAATAATTTCCATATGCCCTTTGGAATTACAGGATGTTTGTACCCAAAAGCTCCTGATAAAGCAATAATCAATGACGCTCTTTGTAATTGATCAAATGATATATCAACAGTTAAAATAAAATTTAATATCCACTCAGCTTTATAATTTTTTTCAATATTTACCGTAGTTTGGCTAAGTATTAGCCCAAGTCTTAAGAGCTTTTCTTCTTCTACAGTAGGGCATACACTCATGATACTGAGGAATAACTGCACATATCTTTCTATATCCATTTCTGATATGTAATTTTTTGCAATATTATGACATTTATCTATAATAATATCTCGCTTTTTTTCATGGCTTGGAAGCAGATTAAATCTTACCCCTTCTTTTAATCCGTAAGTCGATATAATCAGATGAGTTGGCCTTAGGTAATTTATAAGAGCCTGAAGGACAAATACTGCGTTGTTGTTTATTTTATACTGCCTTATAAAAGTATTAAATTTTTGGATACTATAAAGCCCTGATAGAAAATGCCCGAATTTATCACTAGGAATTGATAAATGATGTAAATTTTTGATAATATTGTTACTGTAATCCATATAACATCTACCAAGAAGTCTGAGGGCTCCACCAATGAGATATAAATTCGTGCATTCCTTAAATAAACATTCCTCTTGTAGATAGGATACTACGTAATCAGCGCTTTGCTTATCTTCAGTATCTAATGCTTTTGTTCCAAGGGGCATTGATCGTACCTGTAAAATCTCTCCATCTTTAATCTCTGCAAGCTCTAGACTCCCACCTCCGAGATCGACGGCAATACCAGTTAAATTAGTGGAGCTGGAAACTAAGCCAGCAGCGGCTAGCCTAGCCTCTTCTTCTCCGCTCAAAATCCGCACTTCAAGATTGAATCTTTTTCTTATTTCATCAACAAATTCTTGGGATCTAGGATTTGACCGTAAAATCTCAGTAGCCACGCATGAGATAATAGTCACATTCATTTTTTTGAATATATTCAAAAAATAGCTAAATTTATTATAAGTAGGATGATTAGTATGTATGCAGTTTCTGTCTAAGAGCGATGAGATGTCATTTCTAAACTTTTCATTAAATATCTCAAAAGCCCCTAAAGTATTATCGCTATACACAGCCGCCCTGATAGCGTTAGAGCCAATGTCAATAATTGCTACTCTCATTAGGATTCAGATTTTTTATCGGCACTAGATGCACTTTTTCTTCTTGAGATATTCTGTCTTAGGGCAAGAGACAGCCTTGCCTGCTTTAATGTTTTTTTTACTCCGCTAATTGATCGCTCTGCGGTATTTTGATTATTTTGATCCACTCAATTCCCCATGTTTTATATTTAAACTTGACTATACCGAAATTATATGGCAATTAAGTCTTCTTGTAAGTTTATACCTTTCAAGATTATATAGATCAACTTTTTCTTGCAATCTTAGAAATATTTGTCAGATTATACTGTTATTTGATTTATAAACGGTATTTTTTAGCCGCTATAGCTCAGTGGTAGAGCACATCATTGGTAATGATGAGGTCGAGAGTTCAATTCTCTCTAGCGGCACCATGCTAATATTATAATCCCAAAATAGCTTTGTTTTGTAAGGCAAATAATTTTGCCATACTTATTTTAGCCATCTCTAGCATTGCAAAAAAATCCTCTTCAGAAAAAGCTTGCTTTTCCGCACTCGCTTGTACTTCTATTAGTTTGCCATTGGAATTAATAACAAAATTAGCATCAACACTTGCCTCGCTATCTTCTACATAATCAAGATCAAGTATTGGGGTGTTATCTACAATTCCACAGGAGATAGCGGCAATCTGACATAATAAAGGGTTAATTCGTATTTTATGCGCATTTAATAATTTAGTAATAGCAATATGCAATGCAACATATCCGCCAGTAATAGAGGCGCATCTGGTACCGCCATCAGCGTTGACTACATCACAATCTATAATGATTTGCCTTTCTCCTAATTTTTTTAAATCAATAGAAGCTCTTAGGGAGCGGCCAATTAATCTTTGAATTTCTTGTGTTCGCCCAGATTGCTTTCCACTAGATGCCTCTCTTTTTAATCTACCACAAGTAGACGATGGAAGCATTCCGTACTCTGCAGTAAGCCATCCGCCTTGATTCTTATTTTTAAGAAAAGAAGGCAATCTCTCTTCTATGGTTGCGCTACAAATCACATGAGTGTTGCCAAATTTGATAAGACAAGATCCGTCTGCATTATGCAAAATATTAGGAGATATGCTTACCTCCCTTAAGCTATCTAATTTTCTACTTGAGTGTCTTTTGAGGAGCATCTTATCAGCAATTTTTTTATATATTATACATAAAAAATTATTAGGATAAATGCTTTTTAGTATCAATTTTTATATAAGCAGCCTGAAGTATTAATCAATCCGAGGTCCTAGTGAACTTAGATATCTGTCAACCCTATCTCTGGAAGAGTTAGATTATTTAAAAAAGCGTAGAGATACAGAAGTAGGATTGTTTTTAAAATTTCCTAGGTGATAGAAATTTATTTGGTTGCGGGGGTCAGATTTGAACTGACGACCTTCAGGTTATG